>NZ_JAELUD010000039.1:0-40011 GCF_016429185.1 Aquitalea sp. ASV11 | reverse complement strand
TCGCAGCCCTGGGCATGAACTACTACGATATGGGCCGTCAGACCGGCAAGATTGTGGTTCGCATCCTGAAGGGTGAAAAGCCGGGTGCCATCGCTCCGGAAGTTGGCAGCAAGCTGAGCCTGACCGTAAACCCTTCTGCCGCCATGAAGCAAGGTGCGCCGCTGTCCGCAGCCCTGCTGAAAGAAGCGCAGAACACCGTCAAGTAAGCGCTTAGCAGCCTGACTGCCCGGATGGTTTCACCGCCATCCGGGCTTTTTCCGTCTCAACAGCCCGGCCTCACCCAGGCCAGGCTTGCCGGCTACTCCCCTGACAAGCCGGCATGTCGCAGAGGTGTTCATGTCCCTGATTTCACTGATGGGCGCGCTGGAAATCGGCCTTATCTTTGCCCTCGTCGCACTGGGCGTGCTGATTTCCTTCCGCCTGCTCAACTTTCCCGACCTTACCGCCGACGGCAGTTTCCCGCTGGGCGGTGCCGTCGCTGCCGTGCTGATTGCCGGTGGCCACGACCCGTGGCTGGCTTGCGGCCTCGCGGCCATTGCCGGTGCTGCTGCCGGCTGGCTGACCGCCTGGCTCAATGTGCGTCTGGGCATCCTGCAATTGCTGGCCAGCATTCTGGTGATGATTGCACTGTATTCCATCAACCTGCGCATCATGGGCGCACCCAATATCGCGCTGATCGGCCTGCCCACCGTATTCACCCCCTTCATCAGCACGGTCAATGACAACGCCTGGCTGATTCAGCCTGCTGTGCTGGCGGTCATTGTGGTAATCGCCAAGCTGTTGCTGGACGCCTTCTTCGCCTCCGAAACCGGCCTCGCGCTGCGCGCCACCGGTGCCAACCCGCGCATGGCACGGGCACAGGGGATTTCCACCGACCGCATGACCCTGGCCGGCATGGCCCTGTCCAATGCGCTGATTGCACTGGCAGGTGCGCTATACGTGCAAACCCAGGGTGGTGCCGACATCTCCATGGGCATCGGCACCATCGTGGTGGGCCTCGCCGCCGTCATCATCGGTGAAACCCTGCTGCCGCCACGCACACTATGGCTGGTGACACTAGCCACCGTGCTGGGCGCACTGCTCTACCGCCTGCTGATCGCCCTGGCGCTGAATGCCGATTTCATCGGCCTGCAAGCGCAAGACCTGAACCTGATTACCGCCGTGCTGGTGGGCCTGGCGCTGGTACTGCCCAAAATCAAGGGCAAGCTGCGCAACAAGCAAGGAGGGAAATCCGCATGATGCGCGCCGACAATCTGTTCAAGACATTCAACCCCGGCACTCCGCTGGAAAACCCGGTGCTGCGCGGCCTGTCGCTCACGATCGAGTCCGGTCAGTTCGTCACCGTGATCGGTAGCAATGGTGCTGGCAAATCCACCTTCCTGAATGCAATCAGCGGTGACATCAGCCCGGACACCGGCAGCCTGTTCATCGACGGGCAGGATGTAACCCGCCAGTCCGCCTGGCAGCGCGCGGCACTGGTGGCCCGCGTGTTCCAGGACCCGCTGGCCGGTACCTGTGAAGGGCTCACCATCGAAGAAAACCTGGCGCTGGCCATGCAGCGTGGCCATGGACGCGGACTGTCACGCGCCGTCAAGACCAGTTATCGCGAAGCCTTCCGCGACAAGCTGTCCACGCTCAAGCTGGGTCTGGAAAACCGCCTGGGAGACCGCATGGGGCTGCTATCCGGTGGTCAGCGCCAGGCCGTCAGCCTGCTGATGGCATCCTTGCAGCCTTCCCGCCTGCTGCTGCTGGATGAACACACCGCCGCGCTCGACCCCAAAACGGCTGCCTTCGTGCTGGAGCTGACTGACCGCATCGTGACCGAGAACAAGCTGACCGCCCTGATGGTGACCCACTCCATGCGTCAGGCACTGGACCATGGCCATCGCACCGTCATGCTGCACCAAGGCCGCGTGGTACTGGATGTCAGCGGCGATAGCCGCAGCCGCATGGATGTGCCCGATCTGTTGGCCATGTTCGAGCAGACGCGCGGCGAAAAGCTGGACGACGACGCGCTGTTGCTGGGCTGAGTTCTGCCCCCTCGTGCCGGTTGCTGCACCGCAGCCGGCACGAGCCTGCCACGCTCAGTGGCCAATTGCTGGCCAGATATGCGAACCTTCTGCATCAACCCGGCTCAAACGCCTGTTCGCCAATTTTTGCAGGAGTCCGCATGAAATCCACGCTTATTCCCTCCCTGATGGCAGCCAGCCTGCTCATCACGCCGGCCCTGGCCAAGGCAGCTGATGGCATCGAACTGCGTCTGTCAGGCTCTGCCCAGCAAGAAGTCGCCAACGACCAGCTGCAAGCCACGCTCTACCTGCAGGAAAAAAGCGATCAGCCCGCCACGCTGGCCAACCGCCTGAACAAGGGCATTGCCCAGGGCATGGCACTTGGCAAGAAATATCCTCAAGTGGACGTCAGCAGTGGCAGCTATAACAGCTGGCCCAGCTATGACAAGAATGGCAAGATTCAAGGCTGGCAAGGCCGCGCGGAAATCCGCCTGAAAAGCCGGGACATGACCCAGGCAGCAGAACTGGTAGCACAGCTACAAAAAACCATGCTGCTGGAAGGCGTGCAGTTCACCGTATCCGATGCTGCCCGCCGCGCTGCAGAAAAAGCCATGATTCCAGCTGCGTTGGCCGAAATGCAGGCACAAGCCAATATCACGGCGCAAACCCTCGGCAAAAGCCGTATCACCATCAAGGAGCTGGAGTTTGGCAATGCAGCCCCGGCCTTCCGCCCCCCCATGCTGATGCGCGCTGCCGCAGCGCCCATGGTCAAGGAAGCCGATGTGGCACAGCCAGACTGGCAACCAGGCCAAAGCCAGTTGCAGCTCACCATCAATGGCAAGATTGAGCTCAACTAGCCCTTTATGCCACCGCAACCTTGCGCTACAGTAAGCAACACAACGGGCTGAATACATCAGCCCGCTTTTACGACCCGCCGAGCACTCTACCACCATGAAACTGATTGCCTCCTACACCAGTCCGTATGCCCGCAAGGTACGCATTGTACTGGCCGACAAGAAGATTGATTGCCCGCTGGAAGAGGACATGCCGTGGAATCCGGATAGTCAGGTCCCGCATTACAACCCGCTGGGCAAAGTCCCGGTGCTGGAGCTGGATGACGGCAGCACCCTGTTCGATTCGCGGGTCATCGTGGAATATCTGGACAATATCTCGCCAGTTGCACGCCTGCTGCCACAGGAAAACCGCCGCCTGATCAATACCCGTCGCTGGGAAGCACTGGCCGATGGCATTACCGATGCCGCCGTCGCCATTGTGCTGGAACAGCGCAGGCCAGCAGACAAGCAGATGCCGGAATGGATCGCACGGCAACAGGACAAGATAGATCGTGGACTGGCCGTCATGGCCGCCGATCTGGCTGAACGGCAATGGTGTAATGGCGAAAGTTATAGCCTGGCAGACATTGCCGTCGGCTGCTGCCTGGGCTACCTGGATTTCCGTTTCCCGGCCATAGCCTGGCGCGAACGCCACCCCAATCTGGCAAGCCTGCTGGAACGGTTGTCCACTCGCCAATCATTCATCGATACCCGGCCACCGGCAGCGTAAACAAGACATACAAAAACCGGGGCAATCCCGGTTTTTTCATTTTGCACACCAACGCGCTCATGCCGACCGTGGTGCCAGCATGATGATGGCCATTCCGGCCAAGGCCAGCGTAGCACCCAGCACATCCCACAAGCCTGGCCGCACGCCATCAACCAACCACAGCCATAACAAGGCCACCACCACATAGACACCGCCGTAAGCGGCATAGACACGCCCGGCCGCCGCCGGATGCAAGGTCAGCAACCAGACAAAGAGCAGCAGTGCAAATGCTGCCGGCACTAACAAATAGACAGAACCCTGCTGTTTCAGCCACAGCCAGGGCAGATAGCAGCCGGTAATTTCAGCCAATGCCGTCAGGGCAAACAAGAGCAATAATTTCAATAATTCCACTACTATTCCTTCACTGCATTTCGCCGCCGTGAATGCCAATATCAACGGGTAGCCTGCGCCAGTTCCTGCTGATACACAGCCACCTCCTCGGCCATCCAGTTGGCAAATTCACGCTGCTTGAGCAAGGAGCTTTCGCGCTGTGGCCATACCAGCCAGTGCGGATAGGGATAAGGCACCACGATATCACTCAGTTGCACCAGCATGCCGGACTTAAGACCAGCATTCACCAGGCTGCGCCGCTCCAGCGCTACTCCCATTCCCTGCTGCACGGCCTGCAATACCAGATTGGAATCATTAATCCACAGCCCAGCTTGTGACGGTTCTTCCACTCCGGCTGCCTGACACCAGCCCATCCAGCTTTCCACGGTGCGAACCACCGGCCCGGCAACAATCTCGGCTGGAGTCCGTGGCAGTTTGCCCTGCCGGAAACCAGGTGAGGCCACTACCACTAACTCATCATCAAACAAATGTTGCTGCTGCAAGCCCTCCCAGCCGCCCTGCCCCATGCGCACACCGATATCCACCAGCCCCTGGCGCAAATCCTGAATATCCAGACTGGCACGCAAACTGATGCGGTATTGCGGGAAACGCGCCTGAAAACGCGGTAAGCGTGGCAACAGCCAGTGCGCGCCAAAGGACGGCAGCACGGCGACCACCAGTTCGCCATCCCGCGGGCGAGCCTGAATCAACCGTGTAGCTTCGGTTAACTCGGTCAGCCCGATACGCACTTGCAGTGCATACAGCCGCCCATCCTCGGTCAGGCGCAGTCCCCGGCCTTCCCGGACAAACAACACGACACCCAGCATCTCCTCAAGCTGGCGTATTTTCTGGCTGATGGCTGAATGCGTCACATGCAGCTCGCTGGCTGCCTGCGTAACACTACCCAGTCGGGCGAGTGCTTCGAAACTGCGTAGTGCAGATAGGGGTGGTAAATGTCTCATGTAAGAAAAACTAACATGAATTCCAAATAAATATCAATTTTCACCAGTCGTCTCACAACTTATAGTGAACTCACCCCCACGAAAGGAAATGACCATGTCCCACTCATTAAGGCTGGAACTGGCAAAAGGTGAACTGCTGGTAGTACAACTATCCCGACCCTGCCTGATCGTTGCCGGTAGCGGTGCACACTGGCTGACAATTGACGGCCAGGACATCTGCCTGCAAGGTGGAGACTCGGTACAGCTCCCTGCCGGCAAGCTGCTGCTGGAAGGACATGGCCAGCTGGAAATGCGCCCCGCCACCAATACCCCTCAATGCAGCTGGCTAAGCATTGCCAGCCATTTTCAAACCGCTTGAACAGGAAGGCAGATCATGCAACTGATTGGCATGCTGGACTCCCCTTATGTACGCCGTGTTGCCATCAGCATGCGCTTGATGGGGATTCCGTTTACTCATCGCGCCGTATCGGTATTTCGCCATCAGGCTGAATTCCAATCCATCAATCCGGTGGTGAAGGCTCCGACCCTGATGCTGGATGATGGCAATACGCTGATGGACTCCACCCTGATTCTGGATTATCTGGACACCCTGTATCCAGAGCGCAGCCTGATGCCCAAGACCCTGCCACAACGTCAGCACTGCCTGTACCTGCTGGGGCTGGCGCTAGCCGCCATGGAAAAAAGTGTGCAACTGGTTTACGAGCAACAGCTACGCCCCGAGGACAAACGGCATTTGCCCTGGCAGGAACGTGTCGCAAACCAATTGACTGCGGCATACAGCGCACTGGAACAGGCGATGGCAAAACTACCGCCAGATATTAACAACATGGATCAGGCCGGTATCAGCATTGCCGTCGCCTGGCGCTTCAGTCGAGAGCTACTGCCACAGCAACTGGACTGGATGGACTTCCCGCTGCTGCAGCAATGGAGCACACAAGCCGAAGCCCTGCCAGCCTTTGTAGCCACACCGTTTGAGTAAGCACCGGAGCGAACGCTGACTGCTAGCGTCCATAAGACAAAACCGCCCCGAAGGGCGGCTTTGTCTTGTACTGCGGTCAACGAAGCGAACTCAGACCGACAACTCCAGCAAAAGCTTGTTGATACGCTTGACGAAGGTGGCTGGATCCTCAAGCTTGCCACCCTCGGCCAACAAGGCCTGGTCGTACAGCACCTGAGCCAGATCGGCAGCACGTCCGGCGTCCGACTCTTCAGCCAGACGTTTCACCAGCACGTGTTCCGGATTGATTTCCAAGGTAGGCTTGCTCGCTTCCACTTTCTGGCCGGCCGCCTTCAGCATACGTTCCAGGTGGGCACTCATATCGTGTTCACCCGCAACCAGGCAGGCCGGGCTGTCGGTCAGACGCACGGTAGCACGTACTTCCTTCACCTTGTCGCCCAGTGCATTTTGCACTTTTTCCACCAGCGGTTTGGCTGCTTCTTCAGCCTGCTTCTGTGCTTCCTTGTCGGCTTCGTCTTCCAGCCCGCCCAGGTCCAGTTCGCCCTTGGCTACCGACTGCAGCGACTTGCCATCGAACTCGAACAGCGAACCGACCACCCACTCATCCACACGGTCGGTCAGCAACAGCACCTCCACGCCCTTCTTCTTGAACACTTCCAGATGTGGGCTGTTACGCGCCGCGGCCAGCGTATCTGCGGTGATGTAATAGATCTTGTCCTGACCTTCTTTCATACGGCCGATGTAGTCACTCAGGCTGACAGTCGGTTCATCGCTTTCAACAGTGCTGGAAGCAAAACGCAACAGCTTGGCGATACGCTCCTTGTTGGCATGGTCTTCGCCCACGCCCTCTTTCAGCACCTGGCCGAACTCTTTCCAGAATGCGGCGTATTTTTCCGGCTGATTGCTGGCCAGATCTTCCAGCAAGCCCAGCACCTTCTTGACGCAACCGGCGCGAATGGCGTCGATATCCTTGCTTTCCTGCAGGATCTCACGCGAAACATTCAACGGCAGATCATTGCTGTCGATTACGCCACGCACAAAGCGCAGGTATTGCGGCATCAGCTTCTCGCTGTCTTCCATGATGAACACGCGACGCACATACAGCTTGATGCCCTGCTTGCGCTCGCGGTCCCACATGTCGAACGGTGCGCGAGACGGGATATATAGCAGTTCGGTGTATTCCTGGCGCCCCTCGACACGCGCATGGCTCCAGGCCAACGGGTCGGTGAAATCATGCGCCACATGTTTGTAAAACTCGATGTACTGCTCGTCGCTGATTTCGCTCTTGCTACGGGTCCACAAGGCCGAAGCAGCATTGACGGCTTCAAGCTCGTCGCTTTCAATTACTTCGCCATTTTCGCCGTAGCTATTGCCCTTCTTCATCAGAATCGGGATGGAAATATGGTCGGAATAGGTACGTACAATGCGCTTGAGTGCCCAGTCGGCCAACAACTCGTCTTCACCTTCCTTCAGGTGCAGGACGATGTCAGTACCACGACCAGCCTTTTCCACCTGTTCCAGCGTGTACTCCCCTTCGCCCTGGGATTCCCAGCGAACACCTTCGCTGGCGGCAGCACCGGCGCGGCGGGTAGTCAGGCTCACTTTGTCGGCCACAATGAAGGCCGAGTAGAAACCAACACCAAACTGGCCAATCAGATTGGCATCCTTCTTGGAGTCACCGGACAGTTGTTCGAAGAATGCTTTGGTGCCGGACTTGGCGATGGTACCGATATTGGCAATCACCTCGTCGCGACTCATGCCGATACCATTGTCAGAAATGGTGATGGTGCGGGCTTCCTTGTCGAAGCCAACCGTGATCTTCAGCTCGGCATCATTCTCAAACAACTCGGGCTTGGCCAGACCTTCAAAACGCAATTTGTCGGCAGCATCCGATGCATTGGAGATCAGCTCTCGCAGGAAGATTTCCTTGTTGGAATACAAGGAGTGGATCATCAGGTGAAGCAGTTGCTTGACTTCGGTCTGAAAGCCCAGGGTTTCTTTCTGTGCGCTCATGGTCTCTATTCATCAGTAGTTGGGTAACAGTGAGCAGACAGATAGGGACAAGCCAGCCGATTTCAATACCCTCAACAAAGCAATGGTCAGGATTGTCCGCGTGAATATGCAACGCTCGTGGAGAAAGAGAGCGAATCAGTCAATCTTCAACTGCTGCAGGAGCTGCGCCACGATGGAAATTGCCATTATCGCTGGTTGTCGACTGTTGATCCCCTCTATTCCCAAAGGGCAGTGAACACTGGCAATACACCCAAGGGGTACTCGATTGATCAGGCGCAAATTGAAACTGGCCAGTTTGCCACGACATCCCAGCAAGCCAATAAAGCGTGCATCACCGCGCAGCAAAATCTGCTCGATCCAGTCGAAATCAAGCAAATCGTCATCAGTCATCACCAGCCAGCAAGCATTGGCGGGCAAATTGCACATCTGCTCGACGCCGCCTGCCACAGGGTGAATATTGCCAGCCAACTCATCGGGAAAAATTGACGGGCGGCGATCCAGCCAATATACGGTGCAAGGTAGCTCACACAGCAAACGAATCACTGCCCGACCGACACGGCCTGCTCCGCACAACACCACCTGCATCGTGCCGGCAGCCATATCAAGCACTTAGTGTCCAGGTACAGACATGACCTCCGTCGAGCTGGCTTCCGTCAGATCGCTACTCCCAAGTCCATTGAAAAAGGCATTCAAGATTACCGCAGTCAAGCTTGCCAACAAGATACCGCTATGTAATAGCGGTGCCATACCTGCAGGCATCTGCCCAAAAAAATCCTTGGCAACTGTCGGAATCATACCCATGCCCAGACTGATGGCAACGATGTAGAGGTTGTAACGATTCTGGAAGTCCACACGTGATAACACCTTGATGCCAGTAGCCAGCACCATGCCAAACATCACGATGCCAGCACCACCCAGTACGAAGGGAGGAATGGAGGCCACAACAATGGACATTTTAGGTACCAGCCCGAAAGCAATCAGGATAAAACCCGACATCACGCACACCCAGCGGCTACTCACACCGGTAATGCTGACCAGGCCGATATTCTGCGAAAACGAAGTATGCGGGAACGTATTGAACATGCCACCAAACAGGGTTCCCACAGCATCGACACGCAAACCACGCACCAGATCCTGACGCTTGACAGGGCGATTTACAATTTCACCCAGTGCCAGAAACATGCCCATGGATTCGATGAAGACAATCAGCATCACTACGGTCAATGTGACGATGGACCATAGTTCAAATCTTGGTGCACCAAACTTGAAAGGCAGAATCATGGCAAACCAATTGGCATCCTGCAGTCCATTAAAGTCAACTTTCCCCAGTAACAAAGCAATGACAAAGCCAAGTACCAGGCCAAGCAGAATGGAAATATTGGCAAGAAAGCCCGAAGCAAACCGGATGATCAACAGGATGAAGACGAGGACGGTCAACGAAATTCCCAGATATAAGGGACTACCGTAATCAGGAGAACCGAGCCCACCTGCCGACCAATTGATACCGACGCCAATAATAGAAAGACCAATTGAAGTAATTACTACCCCGGTGACCAATGGTGGAAAGAAACGAATCAGACGGCCGATCAGTGGAACCAGCAACAGCGATATCAAACCTGCGGCCATGGTTGCCCCGAAAATTCCGGGAAGACCTAACTCAGGGTTCTGTCCAATCGCAATCATTGGCCCAACCGTGGCAAATGTAACTGCCATAATGACAGGCATGCGTATACCGAAACCCTTGATACCCAGACATTGCAACAAGGTAACCAAGCCACAACAGAACAAATCGGCACTCACCAAGAATGCGACTTGCTCCTTGGGTAGACCGACAGCACCTCCAACAATCAGCGGGACAGCCACTGCTCCAGCATACATCACCAAAACATGTTGTAGTCCAAGAGTAAATAACTGTAGAAATGGCAGCTTTTCATCCACCGGATGAATGGGTTTTATTACGCTCATCAGATCTCTCCTGTGCATCGCTCATGCCGTATGACTTGTGTAGTCCACCGATGAAACCAGCAAAATACAAGCATGACCGGGCTACCCAGTTGCTTCGGCAACAAGGAAAATAGCAAAATCAGGCAAATAAACTAGAGGGAAGCTTCGATTCGGTATTGTTGTGAGAGCATCACTTCATCACAGTTGTGACCACTGCCTACACGGTCAACCACAATGAAATCGCCTTCCTGCTGCAAGCTGATCAATGGGTGGTGCCAACAATTCCGAAAATAGTTAACACCCTGATCGGATTTGGCATGAAAGGCACGCAAACCACGTTCGTCTGGCATTCCATCAGGCAAGCTGGGAGCAACTACCACGACAAATGAAATACCATTACAAGGAATGAATGACTGGCTACCTAAAGGATGCCGCTCCAGCATACTTATACTAAGCGGAAAATCAAATCCGACACCTCGTGCCATACTGATGGCAGGCAAACCGTCATCCCCGCAAATATCAACCAGACCAAGCTTGTGATAACGACGCGTACTACCATTATTGATGGGAAACCAATCACTACCCGTTATTTCAATTACATTCCCGAAGGGAGAAAATGCATCCTTGGTCAGCACTTCCAGATTTAGCAAAGCCATAATAGTTCTCCACATTTACATTTTATTGACTTTACTCACTTATCAAACGACCCCAAATACGTAAACGACTGACTCCTCCATCGGGGAAAATATTTAACCGCACATGATTGACTGGACCTAAAGGACGAATATATTCACGATCGAAAAAGTGCTGGGCATCCATTTTTGTTTTTTGTTCTGGCAACAAAGTTCCCCAGAACATTGCCTGGGTCACAATAGACTGATCTGCCCCCTGATTAACCAATGCAGCCTGAATGGAAACACTATCTGGATAGTTACCCTTGAAATGAGCGGTATCAACTTCAATACGTTCGATCACTGCCGCATGACCAAGCTTTACAATACACCAGTCATTTCCGGGTTCTCGCCGACGCCGGGTTTCCCACCCATCCCCCATATTGATACCTCTACCCGGCATAATCAATCTAAATGGCACACCAAAATGAGCATCGTTATATGCAAGGACACGCCCACCCTGTTGTAGAGCAGATACTTCGTATAAAGCACTTTTATCCTTGTTGTTCCAGTCTATATGGACTTCTCCATATACACGTAATCGTGCCACACCACCATCAGGATAAATATTCAATCGAATATGGGTCCAGACACGAACATCATCAATGGCAAAAAAATGGTGTGCATTACCGCTTATAGATACTGCAGGAATAAGCGTTGTCCATTGCGTATCTTCATCCGGTATTCCATCGGAATAGCAGGCTTCCAGCACTGCTGCAGGTGGGAAATTACCAGTAAAATGACTGGTATCAATATCAATCCCTTTGATGACTCCTGGCAAACCCAATTGAATGACAGCATAGTCATGGCCTCCATTACGACGACGCTGCGTTTCCCAGCCATCCATCCATTTTCCATGATCGTCAAACTTTCCTACCAAAAACACAGGTGATGCTGACTGCAACATACGCTCAGCAGGGGCAAACCATTCATCAGAACAGTGTACAATCTTGGCACCAAAATCAGTATCTGCCAGGTTCACATAGCGCCGGGCATAATCTGGCAACTCTACGGTAGCGGCATGTACCACAGTGAATTCATGCTGTGAATGAATGCTCATGATGTCTCTCCTTTATTATAAATATTCAAAAACTATTTTAATGAACAGTATGTGCTACGGTTTGCACTAGCAGGACTACACCAATAGAGAAAAAACATAAAGCTGAAATAGCGAGAAAGAACTTACGAAGACCAGCCATCTTGGACAGCAAGTAGTTAGCCAACAGTCCATAGCCAAACTTGCAAAAAAAATCCACAACCATCCACCCAAAAACCATCCATACAAGTTGAGGAAACAGTGGCTGCGTTGATACCAAAAACTGTGGCAAAAGTGCCAAAAAAAACACAATATCTTTTGGATTACTAATACCAAGCAGAAAGGCTTTGGAAAAGAGATCAGTGCCAATCGGTAGGTTTCTCATTTCCACTTGAATAGATTGCGATCTTCCTTGCCATGTTCGGAACCCCAGATATAACAAATAGCAAGCTCCAAACAGCTGCAATAACAAAAAAATAGAAGGAGATGCCAATAACAGGGAGCCAATGCCTAGTGCAGATAACAGTAACAAACTGACCGAGGCCAGAACTCCGCCAACAAATCCTGGCCAGCTCCGCCATACACCGTATTGCACTGCATTGCCGACCATGAAAAGAGACAAGGGACCCGGCACAGCAATCACTACCGTAATGGCCAACAGGTACAAGACCAACATCTCAGCAGTCATCTAGCAATATCCTCAGGAAACATAGCCTCCAAGCGTAAACGTGCGATACGGTATATTTGCTTCAAGCACTCACGACGTTCTTCTTCAACTTCAGATCCCAAACGTCGTTCAAACTCACGGAGAATTCCCATTCGGTCATATCCACGAACGGCAAGAATGAAAGGAAACCCGAATTTAGCCTGGTAAGCCTGATTAAGATGGTTCAGCCGGGCGAACTCTTCGGGTGAACATTGATCGAGCCCGGCTCCCACCTGCTCTTTCGAGGACTCTTGGGTCAATTCACCACGAACTGCGGCTTTGCCTGCCAACTCCGGGTGTGCTCTGATCAACGCGATCTGCGGGCCGTAGCCTGCCTTTTCCACTTCGGCACTCATTACTGCAGCCAGCTCCATCACCGAATGAAATGGACGCAAAGCAGCAGTACGTTCGGCCACCCAAGGAGAGTGTTCGAATACCCCACTAAGTGCATCAACAAAATCATCAAAAGGCAGTTGGTTCAATAACTCTAGCGTCATGCAAGGTTTCATGGGCATACCTCCTGTGCTGAATAAGGATGATGGCGTACCCAGTGACGGGCAATATCAACGCGGCGGCATATCCATACCCATTGATGCTGTTGAACGTAATCAAGAAATTTTTGCAGCGCAGCAAATCGGCCAGGCCGCCCGATCAAGCGGCAGTGCAAACCAATGGACAGCATTGCAGGGGATGATTCACCCTCGGCATACAGCACATCAAAACTGTCTTTGAGGTACTGATAAAAGTGCTTTCCTGTATTGAACCCTTGCGGGGAGGCAAAGCGCATATCGTTAACATCCAGCGTATATGGCAACACCAGATGAGGTTTGCATTCACCATTATGCAAACGCACTTCGGCCCAAAAGGGTAATTCGTCTCCATAATTATCCGCGTCGTACAGAAATCCTCCCTCTTCAACCACTAAGCGTCGCGTATTGGGGCTATCTCTTCCCGTATACCAGCCTGCAGGATGCTCACCGGTATATTGCTGCACGATTTCAACACAACGTTGCATATGCTCTCGCTCCAGCCCTACATCTATATCTTGGTAATGTAACCAGCGATAACCATGACATGCCAGTTCATGACCTTGCTCCACAAATGCAGCAGCGGCTTCCGGATTACGCTCTAGCGCCATACCAACAGCAAAAACTGTCAATGGCAATTCACGCCGCTCGAATTCACGCAAAATACGCCATACTCCAACGCGCGATCCATATTCGTATAAACTTTCCATCGACATATGACGAGCCGTATATGCAGCAGCTCCTACAATTTCTGATAAAAACTGCTCTGAAACGGTATCACCATGAAGAACGTTACTTTCTCCACCTTCCTCATAATTGAGAACAAATTGAACTGCCACTCTGGCCTGGCCTGGCCAGCACACCTGTGGGCGCTGTTTCCCATAGCCGACCATATCGCGTGGATAATCTCTCTTCATGCTATGAACTCCTTCGCCTTGGCATAAACTGACACCCTCAACAAAACAAAAAGGATGGATTCACTTAAACGCGATACTAACATTTATATCCAATCATCCCGATTCTGAATACATTAATTCATACCAGCTGCCATAACTACCCAAAAGTATTGATACGCTGACGTACTTCGCATTTATCAACACCACTGTCAACACATCCACGGCTTCAAATACCCTCCACCATTCTCCGCATAGATTTCGTACCGAAAGTAGAAAATAGATCATCTACGCGGTTTCGATTCATCGGCACCAAGCGTACCGTAGCTCCCAACGGGATAAACATGTCTGAAAGTACAGCTTCAGACCAACTCACAGAATAAAATTACACCATCAAAAGCCTTCAAGGATAAGCACGATGCTCACAGCCCATCGGCATTTGCGCTTAACCGGATGAGTGATAGTGACATTGAGGGGAAGAATCTACTTACTCATCAAAAAGGATGGTGTTTCACTTTTCTAATTGCCACAACATGGCATGCACCTTCATTCAAATATTGACAATTACCTCAAAAACAAAACAATATCGCCAAAATCATGCTTTACAACAATCCTAAAAAACGAATTCAAGCTGAACTAAAAGACAGGGCTTTCTTACCAAGGAGACAATAATGGGACATATTTCCACACATGTTTTGGACACCATGCATGGTCGGGCCGCAAAGGGGATGTACTTCGAGCTATACCGTGTAACAGAAGAAAAACGGAGCCTGCTGTGTCAGCAGCATACCGATGCGGATGGTCGGAGCAGCAAGGCTTTATTGAACGGTGACGAGATGAAAGCCGGCATCTACGAACTGATCTTCTATGCAGGAGATTACTTTATTACGCAAGGTGTAAAACTGGCTCAGCCCAGTTTTATAGACCGTGTAATACTGCGCTTTGGTATTGCCGACCCCAGTCAAAATTATCATGTCCCACTAATTGTCACACCATGGACGTACTCAACTTACCGCGGCAGCTGACTACCATTCTTTCTATCAGGAAAAAAACTTATGGAAAGCTATCTCACGGAGTTTGGCAACCTGCTGCTACGCTGGTTGCATGTCATTGCCGCCATTGCCTGGATCGGTGAATCAATTTACTTCGTCATGCTAGACAACAGCCTGACAAAGCCAAATGGAGAAAAGGATTCACGCTATGACTTGATTGGTGAAATGTCATCGGTACACGGTGGTGGCTTCTACCACAATCAGAAATATCTGACCCACCCCCCTTTCCCCTTAGATGAAAAGCTACACTGGTCATTCTGGAAGTCTTACACTACTTGGCTTTCAGGCTTTGCCTTGTTCTGCTTGCTATACCTGAGCAATGCTTCTGTCTATCTGGTTAACCCGGCAAGTCCTTGGGCTTGGGCAGCAGTATTGACCCCAGGAGAAGCCGGTGTCGCTGCACTTGCATTGCTTATTGTTGGATGGCTGCTTTACGACGAGTTATGCCGCCGAATCAGTCCAGAAATGCAAAGAGATGGTCTCTTGAGCGTAGCTGTTGCAATCCTGATGTCAGGAGTCGCGTACTTCAGCAGTCATGTATTTCAAGGGCGGGCAGCATTCCTTTTGACAGGAGCAGTAATGGCAACATGCATGTCTGCAAATGTATTCTTTTGGATTATTCCGGGTCAGCGAAGAATGGTAAAAGCACTTAATTCTGGAGAACCACCCAATCCACTGGATGGTAAGCGGGGAAAACAACGGTCTGTACACAATACCTACTTTACGCTACCTGTAGTTTTTCTGATGATCAGCAACCACTATGCCTTTGCTTATAGTAATGAGGCATCGTGGTTCATCATGACACTGTTCATTCTGGCCGGGGCACTAATCAGACAGTATTTTGTGCTACGCCACCAAGGTCAGAATATGCTGACTTTACCAGCGGCGAGTGGTATTCTCTTATTTGTCATTGGAATGATAGCGGCACCCACTGACATCAAAGCAGTCCCGACAGAAACAAGGATTAGCAATAGCAATAGCAATAGCAATAGCAATAGCAATAGCAATAGCAATAGCAATAGCAATAGCAATAGCAATAGCAATAGCAATGATAATAAATCCTTGCCTGCTAGTAGCAATAATATCCACATGGTCAGTCGCATCCTGCAAGAGCGCTGCGTTTCCTGCCATGCAGCAAGGCCTACACAAGTCGGATTTAGTTCCGCACCGGCAGGCATACTACTTGACAATGATCAGGATATTCAAAGAAACCATATAAAAATAAAACAAGTGGTAGCCAGTAAATATATGCCATTAGCTAATCTAACAAAAATGAGTGACGAGGAGCGACTGCAGATTTCCCAGTGGGCACCCTAAAAAAAGGAACTCCTTTTTCCAGGTGAGACTTTTATCAGTTTCACCTTTTTTATTTTCAACCATTTTTCATCAAAAAGGGTTGCGGTGTATTTTCAATCCATTCAATCTTGCAATATAAAATGGGGTGGATAAATCCACCCCGATCGTAATACACTATCAACAAATCTTTATTTAAAAACTACTGTGCTGAAATAGAATAATCAGATAGCTTTTCCAGCGCACGTACCATCGCACTATGATCCCAAGCCCCACCACCTTGAGCAACACAACTATTAAACAACTGTTGCGCCAGTGCCGTTGCAGGTAAAGCCAATGCCATTTGCTGGGCGCTGCTTAGCGCCAGATTTAGATCTTTTTGATGCAATGCAATTCGGAATCCTGGATCAAATGTCCGCTTTACCATACGTTCACCATGCACTTCTAGTATTTTGGAAGAAGCAAAGCCTCCTAGTAGCGCCTGCCTTACCTTTTCAGGGTTAGCTCCTGCACGCGAAGCAAAAAGTAGTGCCTCCCCCACCGCCTCGATAGTTAATGCAACCACCATTTGATTGGCTACCTTAGCAGTTTGGCCATCTCCATTGCCACCAACCCTGGTTATATTTTTACCCATCAATTGAAATACAGGTAGCATTTGTTCGAAGACAGGCTGTGGCCCGCCTACCATGATAGATAAGCTGGCTGCACGGGCCCCCACCTCCCCACCGGAGACCGGAGCATCCAGATAGTGTCCACCCAATTGCTCTATCCGACTGGCAAATTTCTTGGTTTCAATCGGAGAAATGGATGACATGTCCACTATCACCTTGCCGGAGAGATTCGCTTCGGATACACCATTGCCCCCAAACAATACAGTTTCCACATCTGGTGTATCTGGCAGCATCAGAATAATGATGTTGGCTAGCTCAGCGACCTGTTTCGCACTGTCACAAACAGTAAGCTGATAACTTGCCAAAGACTGAGGTACGCCGCTGCGTGAATTGACGAATAGTGAATGGCCAGCTTCTAGCAAGTGTTTGGCCATAGGAGCACCCATGATGCCCAGTCCGATAAATCCAATTTTTTTCATCTATGTCTCCTCGTTTTAATCAAACTCACTGGAATTGGTTCATCCAGCTCAGGCCAGCGACGGTAGTACTTTTAGGCTTGTATTCGCAGCCAATCCACCCTTGATATCCAATTCGGTCCAAGAAACTGAACAAGAAGGAATAATTTATTTCGCCTGTGCCAGGCTCGTGCCGGCCCGGATTATCTGCCAGCTGGATATGTGCGATATGTGGTAGTTGTAGCTGCAGCGTCTGAGCCAGCTCTCCCTCCATACGTTGCATGTGATAAATGTCGTACTGGACATAAAGATTGTCGCAGCCAAGCTCCCTTATCATGGCGAGTACCTGTCGGGTTCGGGACACCACAAAACCGGGAATATCGAATGTATTGATAGGCTCGACTAATAGTTTGATCCCCTCAGCTTTCAAGGCTTTTGCAGCAAAGCACAGGTTGCTGTGCAGGGTTTCCTGTACGACATCGTGGTCTGCATTTTGGGGGCGTATACCTGCCAGAACGTTTAATTGACGGCATCCAAGCGCTTTTGCATAGCTGATTGCTTCGCCAACGCCATCCTGAAATTCTGCTTTACGGTCAGGCAGACAAGCGATACCACGCTCACCAGCCGCCCAGTTACCTGCCGGAAGGTTGTGTAGTACTTGTTCTAGCTGGTGCTTATCCAATAGCTCAGCCAGCTGCTGTTTGTCATAGCCGTAGGGAAACAGGTACTCAACTCCCCGAAATCCCGCTTTGGCTGCGGCTTGAAAACGTGACAGAAAATCCACTTCGTTAAACAGCATGGTGAGGTTGGCGGCAAATCTTGGCATAGGACTCTCCCATAGGATGTCGGCCGGTCAAGTTTGCCGGCCACATGGTTATTGCCGACTTATACGGTCAAATCGACAATATCTTCAAATTCGTTGATGGCATTGATTTCAGTACCCATGGCAATATTGGTGACCCGTTCAAGGATGACCTCGACCACAACCGGTACAGAAAATGCTTCCATCAAGCGGCGCGCCTCGGCAAAGCCTGTTGCCAGCTGCTCCGGGTCAGTCACTCGTACCGCTTTACAGCCCAACCCTTCCACTACCTTGACGTGATCAACACCATAGCTACCAAGCTCTGGAGCGTTGATGTTCTCGAAACTCAGTTGTACGCAGTAGTCGATATCGAACTGGCGTTGAGCCTGGCGAATAAGCCCCAGATAGCTGTTATTAACCAACACATGAATGTACGGGATGCGGAACTGCGCGCCGACGGCGAGCTCTTCCACCATGAACTGGAAGTCATAATCCCCGGAGATGGCGACCACTTCGCGTGTGGAATCCGCTACTTTGGCACCAAGTGCCGCGGGAATGGTCCAGCCCAGTGGTCCGGCCTGGCCGCAGTTGATCCAGTTGCGAGGCTGATAAACATGCAGGAACTGGGCCGCAGCAATCTGCGACAGCCCGATGGTGCTGACATAGCGGACATCGCGCCCAAAATGGCGATTCATCTCTTCATACACCCGCATCGGTTTGATTGGCGTGTCGGCTTGATCCGAACGTCGCAACATGCTGGCCTTTCTCTGCTGGCACGCGTGCAGCCAGTCATGCCGAATGGTCAAGCGCCCTTGGGAGCGCCATTCACGTGCCACTTCAATCATCAGTTCCAATGCCATGGCAGCATCAGAGGTGATACCAAAATCGGGGGCGAATACCCGTCCGATCTGGGTGGGTTCAATGTCGATGTGAACGAATTTGCGGCCATGTGTATAGACTTCGACCGAGCCGGTATGTCTGTTGGCCCAGCGGTTTCCGATACCAAAGACAAAATCAGCAGCCAGAAGAGTGGCATTGCCATAGCGATGTGAAGTTTGCAATCCCACCATACCGGCCATCAGCGGATGGTCATCAGGGATGCAGCCCCATCCCATCAGGGTAGGAATCACCGGAATCTGAACAATTTCGGCAAACTCGGTCAGCATTGCGGAGGCATTGGCATTGATCACGCCACCACCAGCCACAATTACCGGATGCTCTGCGTCCAGCAACATTGCGAGTGCCTTTTCAACCTGTGCACGCGTGGCACGTGGCTTGAAGGCTGGTATCGGTTGGTAGGTTTCCGGATCGAATTCGATTTCTGTCATTTGCACATCAAAAGGCAGGTCCAGCAATACCGGACCAGGGCGCCCTGAGCGCATCAAATGAAATGCCTGTTGCAAGGCACCTGGCAGTTGCGCAGCTTCCATCACGGTAGTCGCCCATTTGGACACCGGACGCGCAATTTCCTTGATATCCACTGCCTGGAAATCTTCCTTGTGCAAGCGTGAGCGTGGTGCCTGCCCGGTTATGCACAGAATGGGAATGGAGTCCGCTGCTGCCGAGTACAAGCCGGTAATCATGTCGGTCCCTGCCGGACCAGAGGTACCAATGCAGACACCGATATTGCCAGCCCGTGCCCGCGTAAAACCTTCTGCCATGTGCGATGCACCTTCAACATGGCGAGCCAGAAAATGGCGAATGCCACCTATCTTCTTCATGGCGGCATACATGGGATTAATCGCCGCACCGGGTACCCCAAAGGCAGTGGTCACCCCCTCCTTGATCAGCACGTGTACTGCAGCCTCGATTGCTCGCATTTTGGCCATTGGATAGCTCCTAGGTTAAGCAGGCCTCACCACACTGGTTGCAGCCTATTTGTTTGGAGACTATCCTGCGCAACAATTTTCAGTCAATGGCAAATGGAAGTGGTTTCCATTTTTTAAAATTTATCCTTAATATCATTTATTTTCATAAAGTTAGTGCATTTATATTTTTGGAAAAACATACCAAATCATTACTTTTCAAACTTGAAAACCTCCTATCCAGGCAGTTATTACACTCAACTGTACCTAAGGCGTAAAATTGCACAGCCCACAGCGCCCGATCCACAATCAACAACGAGGATTTATGAGCAAAGCCGATACACTTCCCGCCCGTGGCAATCCACGCAAGCGTACCGATGGCCAGCAGGCCAGCACAGGCCAAGTGCAATCGCTAACCCGTGGGCTGGTTTTGCTTGAACGCATTGCAGAAGCACCAGCCGGCATCATGCTGACCGACCTTTCGATGCAGGTTGGGCTGCCAAACTCGACGACACATCGCTTGCTGACCACCATGCAGCAAATGGGTTTTGTTCAACAGACTGGAGACCTGGGGCTGTGGAGCATAGGCGTACGCGCGTTTACCGTCGGGAGTGGCTTTCTGAGTAGCCGCGACTTGTCCACGCTGGCAATGCCGATCTTGCGACAAGTGATGGAGGCGGCGGGTGAAACCAGCAATCTGGTTGTTTTCGACACTGACGCCTGGCAAAGCGTCGTGGTGGGACAAGTGCAATGTCGGGAGCTGATGCGCATGCTTGCACCGATAGGCGGGCGACTTCCCCTGCATGCATCAGGAGCAGGCAAGGCATTTCTCGCAGCGCAGAATGAAGCGCACATCGAGCGTATCCTGCAGAAGACCGGTCTGCCCCTGTTTACCGGGAATACCATCACGACCCCGGCACGACTGAAAGAGGAGATGGCACAAATCGATAAACAGGGATTTGCTGTTGATGACGGTGAACATGCAGTTGGCCTCCGCTGTGTTGCCAGTTGCATTTACGATGAATCAGGCAATGCGTTTGCAGCCATCTCGGTTTCCGGACCTGCATCGCGCATTCCGGATGAGCGCATCACCCACCTGGGCTCTCTGGTGATGCGGGCTGCTGGCGAAATCACCCGTTTGTATGGCGGAAAAGCAAGAAAGCCCAGCTGATTGCCACCGCCAAATAAAAAGGCTCTGCCAACGCAGAGCCTTTTCTTTGACTGGATGAACCAAAACTATTGAGGATCTCGCAAACCCGGTGGCAGGGCAAAAACGGTGGACTCTTCTACACCACTGAGTTCTGACACACTTTCAGCACCATAGCTGCGAATCTGTTCGATAACCGCCTGGACCAGCACTTCCGGAGCACTAGCCCCCGCAGTAACGCCAACCCGCTGCTTGCCGTCAAACCACTCTGGCTTGAGCAAAGAAGCATTGTCCACCATATACGCGTCCACTCCCCGCAACGCGGCAACTTCGCGCAGGCGATTGGAGTTGGAGCTATTGGGCGAGCCAACCACCACGATGATGTCGCACTGGTCGGACAGTACCTTGACCGCATCCTGACGATTCTGCGTGGCATAGCAGATATCGTCCTTTTTGGGGCTAGTGATGGCGGGAAAGCGCTGTTTGAGTGCCTCGATGATCTCCCGGGTTTCATCGACAGAAAGCGTGGTCTGACTGACATAAGACAGCGCCGAAGGATTGCGCACTTCAAGGCGGGCAACATCTTCAACACTTTCCACCAGGTACATGCCGCTATCTACCTGCCCCATGGTTCCTTCGACTTCAGGATGGCCGGCATGACCAATCATGATGATTTCCATCGCGGCCTTGTGCATGCGCTTCACTTCGACATGCACCTTGGTCACTAGCGGACAGGTTGCGTCAAACACTTGCAAGCCGAGCGCCTCGGCTTCGGCACGCACAGCCAGCGGCACACCATGAGCGGAATACACCAGTGTGCTGCCGGCGGGTACGTCTTTCAGCTCTTCGATGAAAATGGCACCTTTGGCACGCAGGTTTTCCACGACAAAGCGGTTGTGTACCACTTCATGCCTGACATAAATGGGGGCACCAAACTTCTCGATGGCACGCTCGACGATGGCGATGGCCCGATCCACCCCGGCACAAAAGCCACGCGGGTTGGCCAGCATAATGGTCTTCGTCATCTGTAGTCCTTGCAAAACGCCACCACACGATGGATGGCAAAAACAGGTTCAATGCGCTCTGGGTTGCTTCAGGCTGTCGAGCACCATCAGTGCGGCACCGACACAAATGAAGGAATCTGCCAGATTAAAAGCAGGGTAATACCAGCTGTGCTGGTAATGCACGAGGATGAAATCGACCACATGACCATAGGCCAGCCGGTCTATCACATTCCCGATGGCACCGCCCATGATGAAGCTGGCAGCAATATTCATCAGATGGCTAAAGCGCCCCCTGATGATGTTCCAGCCCAGATAGGCTGAAACACCAAGCGCCAGCAGGGTGAACAAATACTTCTGCCAGCCACCTGCATCACGCAGGAAACTGAATGCAGCGCCCGGGTTGTAAATCAGGGTGAAGCTGAAATAACCGGGAATGACATCCCGCATTTCACCAAACTGGTACTGCGTATTGAAATAAATCTTGGAGAGCTGGTCCAGAACGATGACCAGCAATGCCAGCCCCATCCATTTGCTCCAGACTCTGGCGTGAGGCACCTGCATGACAGATTCCATTTGATGACTTCCTTACCGGTCTATCCCCCGGAGCCTGTCCGGGGGATGCTCGGGAACAATCAGGCGTGCGCTCTGACTTCACCCTTGCCATCGATATTATCGACGCAACGTCCACATACTGCGCCATGACCGGCATGAGACCCTACATCAGCCCGATAGTGCCAGCAGCGATCACATTTCTGATGTGCAGAAGGTGTCACGGTAATACGGGTCTCCTCGGCCTCACGGACGCGCGCGGCCGATACGATGAGCACAAACTTGAGGTCGTCACCCAGGCTGGCCAGTTGCTGGTACAAATCACCGGCGGCCTCGATATCCAGCTCGGCTTGCAAGGAGGAACCCAGCTGGTCAGCACTGCGCAGCTCTTCAATCTGCTTGTTGACCTGGGCGCGCAGGCTGCGAATGGCTTGCCACTTCTGCTGCAAGGCTTGCTCGCTGGCTGCGGTGAGTGCAGGAAACTCGTGCCAGGTGTGGTACAGGGTTGACTCTTCATCACTCTTGGTGAGGACTTCCCAGGCTTCATCTGCGGTGAAGCACAATACCGGTGCAATCAACAACAGCAAGCTGCGGCTCAGATGATAGAGCGCTGTCTGGGCACTGCGGCGTGCATGACTGTCCGCCTTGGTGGTGTACAGACGATCCTTGATGATATCCAGGTAGAAAGCACCCAGGTCTTCCGAGCAATAATTCACCACTTCCTGCATGGCGTGGTGGAAGGCATAGCGGGTATACAGTTCACCTGCCACTTTTTCCTGAACCTGACGCGCCATCAGCAGGGCGTATTGATCCAGCTCCAGCATTTCACCAAACGGCACGGCATTTTCCAGCGGATCGAAATCCGACAGGTTGGCCAGCAGGAAGCGCAGGGTATTACGCAGGCGGCGGTAGCTTTCGGTTACCCGCTTGAGGATTTCATCAGAAATCGCCAGTTCACCGGAGTAATCGGTAGACGCTACCCACAGACGCAGGATGTCGGCGCCCAGGCTGTCATTCACCTTTTGCGGCGCTACGACATTACCTTTGGACTTGGACATCTTCAGGCCCTTGCCATCCACTACGAAACCATGGGTCAGCAATTGCTTGTACGGTGCGCGACCAATGGTGGCGCAACCTGTCAGCAGGGAGGACTGGAACCAGCCGCGGTGCTGGTCGCTACCCTCCAGATACAAGTCAGCCGGCCAGGCCAGTTCCGGGCGCTGCTTGAGCACGGCAAAATGGGTGGAACCGGAGTCGAACCACACGTCCAGAGTGTCGGACAGTTTGCGATACTCGGCGGCTTCGCTACCCAGCAGCTCCTGAGCATCCAGGCTGAACCAGGCTTCGATACCCTGCTGTTCGATGCGCAGTGCCACTTCTTCCAGCAAGGCCAGTGAACGCGGATGCAGCTCGCCCGTTTCCTTGTGCACGAAGAAGGTCATCGGCACGCCCCAGTTGCGCTGGCGCGATACACACCAGTCCGGACGGTTGCCAATCATGGCTTCCAGGCGCGCACGCCCCCATGCCGGGAAGAATTCGGTTGCATCTACCGCACTCTTGGCACGCTCACGCAGTGCCACACCATCCTTGCCCTGCTTGTCCATGCCGATGAACCACTGGGCCGTGGCACGGAAAATGATGGGGGTCTTGTGACGCCAGCAATGCGGATAGCTATGCAGCAAACGGGCCTGATGAATCAGGGTGCCATGCTGTTCCAGCGTTTCGATGACTTTGGGATTGGCTTCCCATACCGACAGACCGGCAAACAGTTCGGTAGTGGACTTGTAGCGGCCATCATCCGCCACCGGATTGTCAATCGGCAGGCCGTATTGCTGACCAACCTGGAAGTCTTCCAGACCGTGTGCCGGGGCAGTATGCACCAGACCGGTACCGGCATCGGTTGTGACGTGGTCACCACAGATGACGGGCACGCTGCGGTCATAGAACGGATGCTGCAGTTGCAGCATCTCCAGCTTGTCGCCGGTGGTCTCTGCCAGCACCTTGGCATCAGCAAAGCCGTAGCGCTGCAGTGCAGACTCGGCCAGTTCCTTGACCAGAATGAGCTTGCCCTTGGGGGTATCAATCAACTGGTAAGTCAGCGCAGCACTGACTGCCACCGCCTGGTTGGCCGGCAGTGTCCACGGGGTGGTGGTCCAGATAACGGCCATGGCACCGGCCACCTGCTCGGCAGTCAGGCCAAATGCAGCCGCCAGCTTGTCCTGATCCAGCACACGGAAACCAACATCGATTGCCGGGGAGTTCTTGTCTTCGTACTCAACCTCGGCTTCAGCCAGTGCGGAGCCACACTCGATGCACCAGTGCACGGGCTTTTCGCCCTTGAACAAATAACCGTTGCTGTAAATCGTGCCCAAGGTGCGCACGATGTCAGCCTCGGTCTTGAAATCCATGGTCAGGTAGGGATTCTCCCAGTCACCCAGTACGCCCAGGCGAATGAAGTCCTTCTTCTGACGGGCAATCTGCTCCTTGGCATATTCGCGGCACAGCTCGCGAAACTTGGCGGCAGGAATGGATTTGCCATGCAGCTTCTCCACCATCAGCTCGATCGGCAGACCATGGCAGTCCCAGCCCGGCACATAGGGGGCATCAAAACCTGCCAGCGTCTTGGAGCGGACAATGATGTCTTTCAATACCTTATTGACCGCATGACCAATATGGATGTCGCCGTTGGCATACGGCGGGCCATCATGCAGGATGAATTTCGGGCGACCGGCAGACAATTTGCGCACTTTTTCATAGCGCTTCTGTTCCTGCCAACGCTTGACCCAGGCAGGTTCGCGTTTGGCCAGATCCCCTCGCATGGCGAACGGGGTATCCAGCAGGTTGACGGTTTTACGGTAATCGATGCTCATGCCTGCTCTCGCTGCAAACTGGTCAAATAAGTATGGGCACTGGCAGCGTCTCGTTCTATCTGCGCTACCAATGCCGGTAAATTGTCGTAGCGCTCTTCATCGCGCAACTTCTTCAGGAAATGCACCGTGACACGCTGGCCATAGAGATCGCCGGCAAAATCAAACAGGTGCGCTTCCAGTTTGTAATCACTGCTATTGCTGACCGTAGGGTTGAGCCCCAGACTGGCCACCCCGCCCTTGCGTCCGAACGGGGTATCTACTTCTACCACAAACACACCTTGCAAAGCGGGTTTCAGGTGTGGCAAATGCACATTGACCGTGGGGAAACCAATGGTGCGCCCCAGCTTCTGCCCATGCATGACCTTGCCGGAGATCTGGTAGCGCCGTCCCAGCAATGCATTGGCTGCATCCAGGTCTCCCAAGGCTAGTCGTTCGCGCACCAGCGTGCTGGACGCGCGCTCTCCCTGTACCAGAACCGATGGCATGGCTTCAGTCACAAAATGCGGACAGGCGGACAACAGTTGAAAATTGCCCTGGCGCGCAGCACCAAACTGAAAGTCATCGCCGATCAGCAGATAGCGTGTTTTCAGGTCTCTGACCAGTACATGCTGGATGAAATCCTGCGCATTCATGCTCGCAAAACGCTGATTGAAGCGAAAGACAAATACGTAATCCAGCAAACCGGAGGCTTGCAAGACATTCAGCTTGTCGCGCAAGGTGGACAAGCGGGCGGGAGGATTACTTCGGGTAAAGAACTCTCGAGGATGCGGCTCGAATGTCAGCAAAGCTGTGGGCAAGGCGCGCACGGTAGCCTCGTCCTTGAGACGCCGCAGCATGTGCTGATGGCCAAGATGCACGCCATCAAAGTTTCCAATGGTCAATGCACAGCCAGCGAGCCCGAAACGTCGTGGATCTCCTAGAAATACCTGCATCTGCCGCCTAGCATCCTGAAAACTTATGATTGTAGCCGCCGGCAAGCGGTAGCGTCCAGCCATGTAATCAGAAGTGACAAAACAAAAAAGCCCCACTTTTGTGGGGCTTTTCAGTGTTTACCAGCGCAAATTACTTGGTGGTAACCTTAACGGCGTCGATTACAACATCAACACGACGATCCGGCTCGATGCAGGCCTTGATTTCAGCATTCTGCTTCTTGTTCTTGGCGTATTTCGGGAACTTGGCCTTGCACTCGTCAGTCATCTTGGCATCAGCCTTGCCCTTGCCTACGGCAGTAACCTTCTCAGCCGGTACACCAGCGTCAACGAAGTAAGCCTTAACAGCATCAGCACGCTTCTGGGACAGAGCGTTGTTCAGCTTGTCGGAACCCATGAAGTCGGTGTAACCGTCGATCTCAACACCATTCAGATGACCTTCGCCAGCGTGAGCCTTCAGCTTGGCAACCAGCGGATCCAGTTCGCTCTTGGCATCCGGACGCAGGGTAGCCTTGTCGAAGTTGAACAGTACCTTGGCGGACAGGGTTACATGTTCCTTCACGGAAACCGGAGCAGCCTTCGGAGCTTCAGCTACCGGAGCAGCCGGTTTGGCAGCTTCGCGATCACCACACTCAACCAGGCCTTCCTTGGCCTTGTCGAAGTAAGCGGTATGCCAGCATTCGCCGTAGTTGTTACGGGAAACGGCATCGGTGGATTGATCAACGGTGTAGCCCGGCTTAGCTGCGAACGCGCTAGCGGAAACCAGCAGAGCAGCAACCAAGGCGCTCAGTTTCAGCTGTTTAGTCATATTATTCCCTCTTTTATCTATGAATCGGTATTGATGCGGTTGACGCAAACACCACGCGGACAATTCTACTGCAAACAACAGGGTAAGCGCCAAACTGTGTTTATGCAGTTAACGGGCACTATAGAAATGCGTCTATCCGGTGTCAACACAGCACGACGGCAAAAGCAGCGGAATTGTTGCAGAAAAGCATCATAAATCTGCAGCCAGGCCGTCATTCTGTCTCATTCACACGACACTATCACTGAGATGTTACACGCCGACGAAACAGCGGAACAGGTTCCCTGTGTGTCGATTGGTAACGTTCCGTGAAGGTGTCATATCCGGCCAGCGCGCCATCAGTGTCCTTGCCATCCTTGATTTCGAAGGCATTGAAGCCGACTTGCCACAGATAGTGCAGCAAATCCACCCATACGTCGCCGAGCGCTCTTAGCTCACCGGCATAGCTGTAGCGCTCCCGCAACAAGCGACCGAGACTGTAACCGCGACCATCCGTAAAAGCCGGGAAATCGACCGCAACCAGAGGCAAGTCCGGCAAATCAGCGGCCAACAAGGCCGGATCGGCATCCGGAGCCAGCCACACTGCCGTTTTGCCAACCCGGCCCTGCCAGGCAGACTTGTCCGCCAGCCACAATGCAAGGGGAACGATCACATCGACATCCGCAGCCACTTGCGGGTATTGGCCTTGCTCATCAGCACGCAATACCTGCCAGCTGTCCTGCGTAATTTGTCCATCCTTAATGATGCTTCGCATACACGCGCTCCTTGAAGGGGTCGAGGCCGATACGGCGTACGGTTTCAATAAAGCGCTCTCCGTTCGTGCGCTGCTCCAGATAGACCGTCATGATTTTTTCAAAAGCCAGTGGCACATCAGCCTGGGCAAAGGAAGGGCCAATCACCTTGCCGATGGTGGTATGACTTCCCTGACTGCCGCCCAGCGTGATCTGATACCACTCCTCACCATTCTTATCCACACCAAGAATGCCGATATTACCGATGTGATGGTGACCGCAAGCGTTCATGCAGCCGGAGAAATTGCAATCAATCTCGCCGAGGTCGAACAGGTAATCAAGATCCTCAAAGCGGGTCTGGATGGCTTCGGCAACCGGAATGGAACGCGCATTGGCCAGGCTGCAGAAGTCACCGCCAGGGCAGCAGATGATGTCGGTGAGCAAGCCGATATTGGGGGTGGCAAAACCCTGGCTCTTGGCCAGTTGCCATACTTCATACAAGTCCCGTTCGCGTACATCCGGCAGGATCAGGTTCTGCTCATGCGCCACACGAAGCTCACCATAACCAAAGCGGTCAGCCCAGTCGGCAGCGGCGTCCATCTGCTCTGCGGTGATATCGCCCGGCGGTACGCCGGTCTTCTTCAATGACAGTACGACAGAACGATAGCCGGCCTGTTTGTGAGGACGGGTGTTGCGCTCCAGCCAACGGGCAAATGCAGGCTCTGCAGCCAGTTTTTCTGTCAGTTCCGGCGGATTGGACTGCAGCACGTCATAGGCCGGATCGGTGAAGTAACTGGCGTAATGGGCGACATCCGCATCCCGCAGGGTGGATGGGCCATCTTTCAGATGCAGCCATTCGTCTTCGACCTTGGCAGCAAAGCCCTCAACTGTCATGGCTTTGACCAGAATCTTGATCCGCGCCTTGTACTTGTTGTCACGACGACCAAAACGGTTGTAGACGCGCAGTACGGCATCCAGATAGGTCAGCAGATGGCGGGTGGGCAGGAACTCCTTTACCACTTCGCCAACAATCGGGGTACGCCCCAGGCCACCACCCACAATCACCTTGAAGCCGACTTCACCTGCCTCATTGCGCACTACATGCAGGCCGATGTCGTGTACTTGCGTTGCGGCACGGTCTTCCACGCTGCCGGATACGGCAATCTTGAACTTGCGCGGCAGGAAGGCAAATTCCGGGTGCAGGGTGCTCCACTGGCGGATGATTTCGCAGTAGGCACGCGGATCAAGCAATTCATCCTGGGCGACGCCGGCAAAGGCATCCGTGGTGGTATTGCGCACGCAATTACCGGAAGTCTGTATGGCATGCATTTCCACTTCGGCCAGTTCTGCCAGAATATCCGGCACGCGCGCCAGTTCCGGCCAGTTGAACTGGATGTTCTGACGTGTGGTGAAGTGTGCGTAGTTCCTGTCGTAAGTGCGGGCAATGTGCGCCAGCTTGCGCAGTTGACGGCTGGACAGGTGACCATAGGGAATGGCCACGCGCAGCATGGGCGCATGGCGCTGCACATACAGGCCATTCATCAGGCGCAGTGGGCGGAATTCGTCTTCGGTCAGCGCGCCGCTCAGAAAGCGCTGAGTCTGATCGCGAAACTGTTCAACTCTCTCGCGCACAATGCGATGGTCGACTTCATCATAACGGTACATGGTTGCTTGTCCTTGGGTAAGGTTGGCCTGGTAGGAACGGCCAGCCTTATGCTGGGCGCTTGAGAGGACTGGATTTGATGTGCAGTCCGCACTCTTTCGATTCCGGGTTTTCCCACCACCAGCGTCCGGCTCGCACATCTTCGCCAACGGTGATGGCACGGGTGCAAGGAGCGCAGCCGATGGAAGGATATCGCTGATCATGCAGGGCGTTGTACGGCACATCGTTGCTGCGGATGTACTCCCATACTTCGGCCTCGGTCCACTCGATCAGCGGATTGAATTTCATCAAGCCGTTGTCTGCGTCAAACTCCTGATTACCCAGGTCTTGCCGGGTGGGCGACTGTTCGCGTCGCAGGCCGGTAATCCATGCCGACTTGCCTGCCAGGGCGCGCTTCAGCGGCTCAATCTTGCGGATCTGGCAACAGGACTTGCGCAATTCAACGCTTTGATAGAAACCGTTGATGCCATGCGTGTTGACATAACTTTCGGTTGCAGCGGTTTCCGGGAAGTAAACCTTGACTGCTACCGCAGGATAACGCTCGGCTACCTGCTGCATCAGGGTATAGGTTTCGGCAGGCAGGCGACCGGTGTCCAGGCTGAACACCTGCAGCGGCAGGGACAGGCGGGCGATCAGGTCGGTCAGCACCATGTCTTCGGCACCATAGCTGTTGGCCAGCACTGCGTCCGGGTGTTTGGCGGCAATTTCGGTCAACAGGGCTTGAGTTGCTGCAAGTTTTACATCCAGGCTCATCGAGCGCTCCACGAATAGGTAAAGTCTGGCTAGGGCATCATCCTACCCAAGCCCTATATAAACCTAAAAGAATATTGTGTTAGTATTTAATGCCTACAGGTTTTATGGAATATGCCCGTCTTATGAAACTGCAACAGCTGCGCTATCTGGTCGAAGTGGCCAAACAGGGTCTGAACGTGTCCGAAGCGGCAGAGAAACTGCACACTTCGCAACCGGGCATTTCCAAACAAATCCGCTTGCTGGAAGACGAGCTGGGCATCCAGGTGTTCATCCGCAATGGCAAGCGCGTGGTTTCGGTATCCGAACCGGGCAAGGAAGTGCTGCGCATTTCCGAGCGCATCCTGCGCGAAGCGCAAAACCTGAAGCGCGTCGGGGATGAATTCTCGCGCGAGTCAGAAGGTGCGCTCATCATTGCCACCACCCACACCCAGGCACGCTACGCCCTGCCTCCCACCATTGCCGCTTTCGTGCAACGCTATCCCAAGGTGAAGCTGTCAATCAAGCAGGGTAGCCCCACCCAGATTTGCGAGATGGTGGTTTCTGGTGAGGCGGACCTGGCCGTTGCCACCGAGGGCATCGCTCTTTATAAAGAGCTGGCCATGCTGCCTTGCTATGAGTGGAACCGCTCGGTGGTTGTCCCGCAGGATCACCCCTTGTTGCAGCTGGATCGCCCGCTCACCCTGGCCGATATCGCCAGCTATCCGATTGTCACTTACGATTTTGCCTTCGCTGGCCGCTCCAAAATCAACAAAGCCTTTGCCGACCAGGGCCTCAGTCCCAATGTCGTGCTGACCGCCATCGATACGGATGTGATCAAGACCTATGTTGCCCTGGGCCTGGGCATCGGCATCATCGCCAGCATGGCATTCGAGCCCAATCGTGATGCAGGCTTGCGCATTATCGACGCAGGACATCTGTTCGAGCCCTCGACAACCAAGATAGGCATTCGCAAGGACGCCTATCTGCGCGGTTTTGCCTACACCTTTGTCGAACTGTTTGCACCGCATCTGCACCGCAGGGAAGTGGAAGCCGCCCTGCTTGCCCATGACACTGATCTGGACGATTAAGAGTCGCCAATAAAAATGCTGTAGCGCTACGTCATTTTGTTAGCCGCTCCAAACTGCAGGCCATCTGCCCCGACAAACAAACGCCCCGGCATGCCGGGGCGCTTTTGCTGCGTCGACCTGCTGCTATTTACAGCGTCAAACCGCCGGTTACTTCAATGGCGGCGCCATTGATGTAGCTTGCTTCGTCCGAGGCCAGGAAGGCATAGACGTTGGCAATTTCGGTCGGATCGGCCATACGCTTCATCGGCACCTTGTCTTCCATCGCCTGGATGACTTTTTCCGGCATGGATTTCAGGATGGGGGTTGCCACAAAGCCCGGGCATACGGCGTTGGCACGAATACCCTTCTTGCCCAGCTCCTTGGCCCAGGTTTTGACAAAACCGATCACGCCGAACTTGGTAGCCGCGTAGTTGGTCTGGCCAAAGTTGCCATATACGCCAACAACGGAGGAGGCGTTCAGGATCACACCGCCACCCTGTTCAACCATGGTATCCACCACGGCGCGGGCGCAGTTGTAAACGCCCTTCAGGTTGATGTCGATCACCTTGTCGAACTGGTCGTCGGTCATCTTGATCAGCTGGGCATCCATCACGATACCAGCATTGTTGACCAGCACGTCGATGCGGCCAAAACGGTTTTTCAGATCGCCAACCATATCGGCAATCTGCGCCTTGTCCGTTACATTGACCTGGTAGCCAACAGCTTCCCCGCCCAGAGCCTTGAGTTCTTCCACCACAACATTCACGGCATCGATGTTCAGGTCACAGACGGCAACAATGGCACCTTCCTTGACAAACTTCTCTGCAGTCGCCTTACCGATACCGCTGGCAGCGCCAGTGATGATGGAGACTTTCCCTTTCAATCGCATGGTTCTTCCTTCATTAACTTGAGGTTGCAGGCAACCCGGTGTCGGGTCGACTTTCGGGCTCCACCATCGACCCATTCAAGATCGGGTTCCTGTTTGGTCTTGTCGTTATTATGTTTTTGCTACAAAAAACGGGAGCATCGTGTGCTATTTTGCAGCGCAACACGATGTCGCACTGCAATATAGCGCACCTGCTCCCGTCGGTAAAGCAATCGCTCTAGCCCGCCTGTCAACAGGACAAAGGCATTGAATAAAGAGCGATTTCCGGCTTATTCCAGACCCTTGCTGGCCAGGTAGTCTTCGTAATTGCCGGTGTAGTAGTCATAACCACCCTTGCCATCCAGCTCCAGCACATGGGTAGCCAGCGAGCTGACGAACTGACGGTCGTGCGAGACGAAAATCAGCGTGCCCTTGTACTTTTCCAGCGCCATGTTCAGGGATTCAATCGACTCCATGTCCATGTGGTTGGTCGGTTCATCCATGATCATCACGTTCGGCTTTTGCAGGATCAGCTTGCCATACAGCATGCGGCCCTTTTCACCACCGGAGAGAACACGTACCGGCTTGGTCACCTCGTCACCGCCGAACAGCAGACGGCCCAGCGTGCCACGGATGACCTGCTCGTCGTCACCTTCCTGACCCCACTCGCGCATCCACTCGGTCAGGTTCATGTCGGTGTCGAAGTCGGCTTCGTGATCCTGCGCGAAATAACCGATCTGGGCTTTTTCCGCCCATTTGATATTGCCGTAGTCTGCAGTCAGTCCTTCGGCAAAAGCGGGTTCGAACGCACCAGCCAGCAGCTTGACCAGCGAGGTCTTACCCGCGCCGTTAGGGCCGATCACAGCCAGGCGGGCACCGGCTTCCAGAATGAAGCTCATGTCCTTGAACAGCACCTTGCTGTCGTAGGCCTTGCTCAGGTTTTCCACTTCAACGGCCTGACGGTGCAGCTTGAACTTGTCGTCGGTCTCGAAACGGATGAACGGGTTTTGGCGGCTGGAAGGCTTCACCTCCACCATTTCCGACTTCAACTTGTCCACCTGCTTCAGACGGGAAGTAGCCTGACGCGCCTTGGACTTGTTGGCCGAGAAACGGGCCACGAATTCCTGCAGTTCCTGGATACGTTCCTTGGCCTTGCTGTTGGAGGACAGCTGACGCTCGCGTGCCTGGGCCGAGGCAATCATGTAGTCATCATAATTACCCGGATAGATACGGATGGTGTTGTAGTCCAGGTCCGCCATGTGGGTACACACGGAATTCAGGAAGTGGCGGTCGTGGGAAATGATGATCATGGTGGAGTTGCGCTCGTTCAGCACATGCTCCAGCCAGCGAATGGTGTTGATATCCAGGTTGTTGGTCGGTTCGTCCAGCAACAGGATGTCCGGGTTGGAGAACAGCGCCTGCGCCAGCAGCACTCGCAGCTTCCAGCCCGGAGCCACTTCACTCATCGGACCAAAGTGCTGCTCCACCGGAATGCCCACACCCATCAGCAGTTCGCCGGCACGTGCTTCGGCAGTGTAGCCGTCGTATTCGGCAAACTTGGCCTCCAGCTCGGCCGCGTGCATGTAGTCTTCTTCGGTGGCTTCGAGATTGGCATAAATGGCGTCGCGCTCGCTCATTGCCGCCCACATCTCGGTATGGCCCATCATCACCACATCGATAACGCGCTGGTCTTCGTAGGCAAACTGGTCCTGACGCAGCTTACCCAGTCGCAGGCCGTTTTCAATGGCCACTTCGCCGCTGGTCTGCTCCAGGTCGCCACCCAGAATCTTCATGAAAGTCGATTTGCCGGAACCGTTGGCACCAATCAGGCCATAACGGTTGCCTTCGCCAAACTTGACGGAAACCTTTTCAAACAAAGGTTTCACGCCAAACTGCATGGTAATGTTGCTTGTCGTAATCACGCTTGGGATCCTTCAGCCAATCCAGCCGTAAGTATCGGAAAAACCGTGGATTCTAACACATCAGCACGACATTCCGGCGCTTGGCACCAAATGCAATGACATGCTTTTGACCCGTAGGGGAATTCCGCTACAATCGAAGACTTTGAATCCTCATCCCTAGATATAGGCAGAACTATGCTTACCGGTAGCTTGGTTGCCCTGGTCACCCCGATGTCCGCAGATGGTCGGGTCGACTTCGAATCCCTTTCCCGCCTGGTCGATTTCCACATCGACAACGGCACCAGCGGCATTGTTGCCGTTGGTACCACTGGTGAATCCGCCACCCTTGCCGTTGATGAACACATCGCTGTTGTCGAAGCGGTCATCAAACAGGCCAAGGGCCGCGTCAAGGTTATCGCCGGTACCGGGGCAAACTCCACCGCCGAAGCCATCGAACTGGCTGCCCATGCCAAGCAGGCCGGTGCCGACATGACCCTTTCCGTGGTGCCCTACTACAACAAGCCGACGCAGGAAGGCATGTACCGCCATTTCCGCGCAATTGCTGAAAGTGTCGACATTCCGGTAATCCTGTACAACGTACCGGGTCGTACCGTTGCCGACATGAACAATGACACCGTACTGCGCCTCACCGAAGTGCCCGGCATCATCGGGCTGAAGGATGCAACAGGCGATATCGGCCGCGCTTGCGACCTGATCAGCCGTGTCCCGAAAAACTTCGCGCTGTACTCCGGCGATGATGCAACCGGCATGGCATTCATGCTGTGTGGTGGTAATGGCGTCATCTCCGTCACATCCAACGTTGCACCGAAGCTGATGAGCCAGATGTGTGACGCCGCCATTGCCGGTAACGCGGCATTGGCACGCGAACTGAACGACAAGTTGCAAGGTCTGCACAAGCAGCTGTTTGCCGAACCCAACCCGATTCCGGCCAAATGGGTACTGCAAGAGCTGGGCATGATTCCTGCAGGCATCCGCCTTCCCCTTCATGTGATGTCGGACAGCCTGCGCCCGCAGCTGACGGCCGCCATGAAGCAGGCTGAACTCATTTAAACCCCCTGACGACAAGGGAGTCCGCATGAAACGAAGCGCGCCCGCCGCGATTCTGCTTGCAACCGGCATTCTCGCTGGTTGCAGCACCTCCAACCCGCTGGAAAAGAAACTGGACTACAAGTCCGCCGAACCGCCCAAAGCGGGCAACACCCTGGAAGTGCCGCCGGACCTGACCGCGCCGCAAATCCAGAACAAATATGTCATTCCGGCCACCGGCAGTGCTTCTGCCCTGGCCAACAGCAATACTGTGGCAGCCACCCAGCAAGCCGCCGCCGTTCAGGCTGCCGTGACTGGCAATACTGTCGCCGTCAACAGTATCGACAACATCACCATGGAACGCGCAGGCACCCAGCGCTGGCTTGAGGTGAAGGGCAAATCGCCCGCAGAACTGTGGCCGGTATTGAAAGCCTTCTGGCAGGAAAACGGTTTTGTCATCAAGACCGAAGAGCCTGACCTTGGCATCATGGAAACTGACTGGGCGGAAAACCGCGCCAAGCTGCCGTCCGATGGTATTCGCAAGCTAATGGAAACGGTTGGCCTGGGTGGCGCAATGTCCACACCGGAGCGCGACAAATTCCGCATCCGCCTGGAAAAAACCGCCAACGGCACCGAGATCTACTTCTCGCATCGCGGCATGTACGAAACCTTCATCAACGAAGGCAAATCGGACACCATGTGGCAGCCGCGTCCGGTTGATCCCAATCTGGAAGCCGAGCTGCTGGGCCGCTTCATGATCCGCATGGGTATCAACGAAGAGAAAGCCAAGGAAGCAATCAAGAAAACCCAGGTGGTTGCCGATAAGCCGAAAGACAGCATTGTTGATGGCAAACTCAACATCAACGACGGTTTTGACCGTGCCTGGCGTCGTGTAGGTCTGGCGCTGGACCGTATTGGTCTGGTGGTCAATGATCGCGACCGTTCACAAGGTATTTACTTCGTGAAACCCGCCAAGGGCGAACTGGACAAGGAAGAGTCGTCCAGCGGTGGTTTCTGGTCCGGCCTCGCTTTCTGGAAGAGCAAGGACGCCGATCAGAAAGCAAACTCCGGCGCTCCGGAATATCGCGTGGTGGTCAAGGAAGAAGGCAACGGTACCAGCTCGCTGGTGGTACAGAACAAGCAAGGTCAGGTTCTTTCCGACAGCTTTGCCAAATCTGTCCTGTCCAAATTGCAGACCGAGTTGCAGTAAGCAACTGCCGCAGCAGCAAAAAAGCCCGCTTCCGCGGGCTTTTTTCATTTCATTCCTCACATCGGTCATACAACAGCAAATGACGGACATAAAAAAACCGGCCGAAGCCGGTTTTTTGGTGCTTTCGCGCTGAATTACTGAGCAGCGGAAGCAGCCGGAGCAGAAGCAGCAGCAGCGGAAGCGTCAGCAGCCGGAGCGGAAGCATCAGCAGCCGGAGCGGAAGCGTCAGCAGCCGGAGCGGAAGCTTCAACAGCAGGAGCGGAAGCTTCAGCCGGAGCATCAGCCTTCTTACCGCAAGCGGACAGAGCAACGGCCAGCAGGGCAGCAACGAGGAGCGACTGTTTCATTTTTTCTTGACCTTTAAAGATAAGTTAACAAGACGTCAATTTAATCGCCCAAGCTGTATTTGGAAATGACTGGGCGACTGAAAATCTTTCAGTGCGCAAATTGTATCACGAAAAAAATTGCTGTGTAGGGGGGGAGAGTAGCAAAAATGCCACCAATCGCCCGGCAACCTTCCGCAGTGCAACATTCACGGCAAAATGAGCGTTTGAACGCCGATGCTTGCCGCTTGGATGCCTTGCCATGTGTACATTTGAACATCTGATGTGGTTATTTTGCTACAGACGGCGACAAATGCCAATATCCATCGAGATATCCTTCGTACAGCACACCCAATAACGACGGCCTGATGTCGGCTGCCGACAAATGGCGCTGATTGGCAAACTGTTGCCACACCGCAACATCAGCCGGTTCGATTTCGAGAACTTCGCCATTGCAATAGAACATTTCCTGATGGAACAGGATCAGGCTCTTGCGGTCCAGTTCGACGCCATGCCGGGAAACTTCATTGGCAAATTCGTCTTCATCCAGCTCGTCGTCAGGCGAATCGTAGAAGACATGTGGCTTAGGCTCAGTCAGGTAGTGACCCAGGAAATCGCTCACCGTGTCTTTGTTCCAGACAATCTGGCTGAGCATCTGGCTGACTTTTTCCACCATTTCTTCACTGATGCGGGCCGGATCAGGCTGGCGTTTCAACTCCGGGTCGGCATAGCGCCCATCAAGGCAGATGTGGTCTTGCAGATAAACCAGGAACTGCGTGGCCAGTTCCTGCGCCGGTGCCGCGCGAAAACCGATTGAATAGGTCATGCCCGGTTCGAGTGCGACGCCGTAATGCGCGCATTTGGGCGGCAAATACAGCATGTCGCCGTGCTCCAGCACGAATTCCTCTTCGACACGAAAATCCTGCAGCACGCGGATGGGGGCATCCGGGATGAAGTCGTCATCGGCCTGCGAGGAAATCTGCCAGCGCTTTTTGCCACCGACTTGCAGCAGGAATACATCGTAAGAATCGAAATGCGGACCGACCGTGCCACCCGGAGGTGCATAACTGATCATCAGGTCATCCAGCCTGGCAAACGGGATGAAATCGAATTGCCACAGAATCTTGTCGATATGCGGCAAATGATGATTCACATTCTGCACCAGTATGGTCCAGTCGGTTTCGCCCAGCTTGCGAAAGCGTGCCGGACGGAAAGGCCCGCGTTCCAGATGCCAGCGGCCATTGCGGTTTTCGATCAGGCGGGACTCGACATCCTCCTGCATCGCCAGCTCGGACAGACATTTGAAATCGACATGGGGACCGACATCAGTCAGTGCACCACGAATCAGCAAGGGCTTTTTTTGCCAGTATTCTTTGAGAAAGGCTTCTGGGGTAAGGCCACCCAGTAATGTCATCGGTTTCATGGCAGTTTCACGGGCTTGTGAGCCCTTCTATGGTTTACAATACGTTCAAGCGGCTGTTCCGCACCATTCCTTGCAGGAGAGGGAATTTCTGTGCTCCCTGCCTGTCAAGATTTTTCATTTCATCCCGGACAATTTCTGATGCAAATCGCCAAAGATACCGTCGTTACCCTCCACTACGAGATGTTCGACGCGGAAAACAACCTTCTCGACAAGACCGAAGAGCCGATTGCTTACCTGCACGGTGGCTATGATGGCATTTTCCCGCTGGTGGAAGAGGCCCTGCACGGCAAGAACGTTGGCGACTCTGTCGACGTCAAGCTGAGCCCGGATGACGCTTTCGGCGACCCGGAAGAAGAACTGGTTCGCGTTGAAGACCTGGACGTGTTCCCGGCTGACGTGGAAGTCGGCATGATGTTTGAAGCAGACGACCCGGAAACCGGCGACGTTCTGCTGTTCCGCGTAACCGACATCGCCGACGGCAAGGCCATCGTGGATGCCAACCACCCGCTGGCCGGCCAGACCATCCGCTTTGTTGCCAAGGTTACCGAAGTACGTGCCGCCAGTGCTGAAGAACTCAGCCACGGCCACGTTCACGGTGCACACGGCCATCACCACTAAGCAATAAACGGGCAATCGTTTCGTATTGCCTGACTGACACTGGCGCTTCCCTGTCTGGTAACGGACAGGCGAGGCGCCAGTGTCATTTTCAATGCCATCGACCTTGCCGATCGCGCGAATACGGCACTGTCGGTCTGCTGGTTGACGGGCAACAGCATGCCGTCAGAATCGCATTTGTCACTTGATACAGGGCAAAGGATGTCGATGATGGATAAAGCGTCCATCCGGCTGCGTCAGGGTGCTCTTGCCCATGCACCCTGAACGACAGCGACTTATGGTGCAGGCATCTGCCCCAGCGTGACACGATCCAGACCGGCCAGGTCTGCCAGGGTTTCAACTTGCTGCAATCCTGCTTGCCGCAGCAAGTCCCGCACTGCCGGGCCCTGATCATAACCATGCTCCAGCATGATCCATGCTCCAGCCTTCAGCCGGGACGGCGCACCGTCAATAATGGCGCGCAGGCACATCAACCCGTCAGCCTCATCAGTCAGGGCCATGCGCGGTTCGAAACGGACATCGCCCTCATCCAGATGGTGATCGCGCTGCTCGATATACGGCGGGTTGGAAACAATCAGGTCAAACTCCCCCTGCCCTGCCAATGGCTGATACCAGCTTCCCAGGTGGAACTGGACCTCGGCACCCAGCTGCTGGGCGTTGCCACTGGCAACCTCAAGTGCCGCTGAAGACAAATCCACCGCCTGTACCTGCCATGCCGGCGCTTCCAGCGCCAGGGTGATGGCAATGGCACCACTGCCGCAGCCCAGGTCCAGCACACGCTTTGGCTCAAGGGTGACCACGCGCTGCAAGGCGGCTTCTACCAGATGTTCGGTTTCAGGCCGGGGAATCAACACGGCAGGGCTGACACGAAACGGGCGGCCATAAAATTCGCGCTCGCCCAGCAAATAGGCCATCGGTTCGCCTTGCAGGCGGCGCTGTGCCAACTGCTCGAAACACACGGCTTCGTCTTCCGTGAGCGGCAGGTCCGGGTCTGCAATTATGCGGGCATGGGTCAGGCCTGGGCGGACATGCTGCAACAGCATGCGTGCTTCAAGATGTGGCAGGGGATGGCAGCGCAGTGCCTGTTCAAGTGTCAGCATGATTCATCATCAAAGCAGGAAAAGGGTGGCAAGACCAAGGAAAATGAAAAAGCCACCGGAGTCGGTACATGCGGTGATCAGCACGCTGGAACCCAGTGCCGGGTCACGTCCCAGCTTTTGCATCAGCGAGGGAATCAACACGCCCATGGTGGCGGCCAGCATCAGGTTGAGCGTCATGGCAGCCAGCATGACCAGTCCCAGTGACAGGCGGCCATACAGCATCCAGGCGATGAGGCCAATTGCGCCGCCCCAGATCAGGCCATTGAAGATGCTGACGCCCAGTTCCTTGCGCCACAAGCGCCAGGCCTGATTCACCTGCATCTGCCCCATGGCCAGGGCGCGTACGATCATGGTGATGGTC
>NZ_JAELUD010000038.1:0-40223 GCF_016429185.1 Aquitalea sp. ASV11 | reverse complement strand
GGTTTGACCCGCAGGCTGCCATGCCGGGCCATGTAATCCATCTGGCCATGGCACCCCTCATCCAGCCAGGCCTGCAGTTGCGCCTCGGCCTGCGCTGGCAGCTGGGCCTTGCTGATTCGTGCAGCGGCAAAGCCCAAATCTTGCGCCCAGGCTTTGATTTGCCCGGCCAATTCGGGATAATCCAGTTTTTGATAGGATTTCTCAGTCATATGGTCATGGATGATACCAGCGTTCGCAGTGGCAACCTGCCCGATGAGTCAGCAACCCTTACGCTTGGCGCAAGCATGGCTACGGCACTGCAGGCAGGTATAGTCATTTTCCTGCAAGGCGACCTTGGTGCAGGAAAAACCACATTTACCCGTGGCCTGCTGGCTGGCCTGGCCTATCATGGCAAGGTAAAGAGCCCCACCTACACGCTGGTGGAAAGCTACCCGTTTGCCGACTTCACCATCCATCATTTCGACCTGTATCGTTTTGCTGACCCGGAAGAATGGGATGACGCAGGTTTCCGTGATTATTTCGGCAAGGATAGCGTTTGTCTGGTCGAGTGGCCGGACAAGGCCGGTGCTTTGCTTCCGCCTGCCGATCTGACACTGGAACTTGAAGTCAGCAACACAGGTCGCACGTATCGTTTAACTGCAAGAACAGAAACCGGACAGTCATGCCTGACTCGACTTTCGACCCCATCCGCCGCCGCCTGATTGGTGCGGCTGCCGCCACTTTCCTGCTTAGCGTCAGCAAGCTGGGCTTTGCCAGCAACAGCCAGGTAGTTGCCATCCGTATCTGGCCGGCGTCCAGCTATACCCGCATCACGCTGGAAGCCAGCGATGCCATCAAGTTCAAACAGTTCACCATCAGCAATCCCGACCGGCTGGTGATTGATCTGGAAGGCGTGCAGCTCAACAGCGTGCTGAAAGACATCAGCAGCCAGATTGCCGATGCCGACCCGTATATCAAGACAGCCCGCGCCGGGCAATTCAGTCCGGATACCGTCCGCCTGGTGCTGGAACTCAAAACCGATGTCAAACCGCAGGCTTTCACCCTCAATCCGGTGGCCGAGTACAAACACCGGCTGGTGATTGACCTCTACCCCTCCAGTGGCGCACAAGACGACCCGCTGATGGCTCTGCTCGACGATTACAACAAGGGCAAGCTCACCGAGCCGCCGCCACAGGTGAAGCCAAAGAAAAACGACAGTAACCGCCCCATCGTGGTGATGCTGGATCCCGGCCATGGCGGTGAAGACCCTGGCGCCATCGGCATGAATGGCACCCGCGAAAAAGACATTGTGTTGCGTATCGGCAAGCAGCTGAAGCGCATGATTGATGCCGAGCGCAACATGAAAGCATTCATGACCCGCGAGGAAGACATTTTCATTCCGCTAGGCGTGCGCGTGGCCAAGGCGCGCAAGCTGAATGCCGACCTGTTCATTTCCATCCACGCGGATGCAGCCCCCAACCGCAGCGCACGCGGATCTTCGGTATTTGCCTTGTCCGAGAAAGGTGCTTCCAGTGCCTTTGCCAAAACCATGGCCCAGTCGGAAAACAGCTCCGACCTGATTGGCGGGGTGAAGATTGCCAGCAAGGACAAGTTCCTGGCACATACCTTGCTGGACCTGACCCAGACCGCCACCATCAATGACAGCCTGAAACTGGGCAAGATCATGCTGGGCAAGGTGGGCGGCCTGAACAAGCTGCACAGCTCCCAGGTGGAACAAGCCGGCTTTGCCGTTCTCAAGGCACCGGACATCCCGTCCATCCTGGTGGAAACCGCTTTCATCAGCAATCCGGAAGAAGAGCAACGCCTGCTGGACAGCGACTTCCAGCAACAGATGGCCGGCTCCATCCTTAGTGGCGTGAAAACCTACTTCACCCAGGGGGCTGCGCTGGCAGCCCGGGCCTGAGGCAGGAACAGGACGCAAAAAAGCCCGCTTGAGCGGGCTTTTTTCTTGAATGGATCAGCGGTAGCGCGCCGGATCAATCTCGCTATCCGGGCTTTCCTCCACCGCAGGCACACGGTATGTCTCGTTGGCCCACTCACCCAGATCAATCATCTTGCAGCGCTCGCTGCAAAAGGGACGATACTGGCTGGCTGGTTCCCAGCGCACGGCGGCGCCGCAAGTGGGACAGGACACAATACGAACAGCTTGGGACATAAGGCTTAGAACTTGCAGTTGGTCAAAGTGAATTCAACATCCGACTCGGTCTGGCGCGGACGGGTCTCACCAGTGACTGCGCTGACAAAACGGACATTGATGGCATATTTGTTGGCCGAGAGCTCCGGCAGCACGTTCAAGGCCGGATCGTAGGCAATACGGATCATCTGCACCACCTTGCCACCGGACATCTGCTGGAAGGCGCCATTGCGCGCAACATAATGATGCGTCTTGCCACTATCACGCAGCAGATGCAGCAGGATGCGCGCAGCCTCGGCCGTCGGCATCAGCGGTGCCGCCCAGCGCCGCATGTCACGACGTCGCTCTTCAGCCGGCTTCTGCTGCCACAAATAGTAGGACGGCAGATCGAACTGGCAAGTCCCGCCGGGGATGCCTGCACGCTGCTTGATCGCCATCAGCCATTCGTTTTCGCGCAGATGCTGGCCGAACTTTCCGGTAATGCCATGCAGCTTTCCAGCAGCCAGCTCAATTTCGTCCAGCACCTTGTCCAGGCTGTCTTCCGCCACATTCGGATTTTCGCGCAGCGCTTCGAGCACCTGCTTCTGACGTTCAAGCTCCTGCAGCAAGTCGGCTTTCAGGTCAGCACGGGATGCAGTCTCCAGCAATTCGAACAGCACCAGCAATGCCGCATGGTGGTCCATTGCATGGTCTTTGCCCAGAAAATAGGCCAGCCGATCATACAACTGCTCCAGACGCAGCAATGTGCGGGTTCGCTCGGTGACAGGAAACTCGAAACTGATCACAAGACGTCTGCCCTTCTTGGTGGCTTGGAAAATGCCTTGTCACGCGCCGTGGGCAAGGTTTGCAAGATAATACTGGTGTTTGGCCTCGACTTGAAGCTGTAATGCTGCAAGTGTGCCGCCATTATCAATGACATCATCGGTCAGTGCCAGTCTTTGGGCGCGGCTCATTTGCGCTGCCATGATGGCGCGCACCGCCTCAGCGGTCAAACCACTGCGCGCCTGCACACGCTGTAGCTGTAAATCCTCATCACAGTCCACCAGCAGGGTGCGCTGCACCAGCGCCCGATATTGCGGACTCTCAAACAGCAAAGGTACAACCAGCACAGCATATGGCGCTGTTGAATTTGCCAGCTGTTGCAGGCTTTGTTCCATGATCAGGGGGTGCAAAATGCCCTCGAGACGTTGCCTGGTCGCTGGATTGGCAAACACCAATTCGCGCATGCACTTTCGATCCATGGCACCGTTGCCATCCAGCACATGCTCGCCAAACGCGGCCACAATCGGCGCAATCGCCTCGCCACCTGCAGCAGTAAGCTGATGGGCAATCACATCCGTATCCACCACATCCACACCAAGTGCAGCAAAATGACTGGCGGCAGCACTCTTGCCGGAGCCAATCCCGCCAGTCAGACCCACCACCTTAATGGACATAGCTACCCAGATACCAACTGACGATTTGCTTGCCCCATAGCAGTGCAATCCACCCGGCAGCAGCCAGATATGGACCAAACGGCAATGCCTGGCCACGGCCAATACGCGACAGCAACATCAGGGCAATGCCAACCACAGCCCCCACCAGGGAGGAAAGCAAAATGATGAGTGGCAACATGCTCCAGCCCAGCCAGGCACCGAAAGCTGCCAGCAACTTGAAGTCGCCATAGCCCATGCCTTCCTTGCCGGTACATAACTTGAAAAGCCAGTACACCAGCCATAGGCTCAGGTAGCCTGCAACTGCCCCGATAACCGCATCCTCCAGCGGAACTGCTCCGGTGTACAGATTGAATAACAAGCCAGCCCACACCAAAGGCAGGGTCAGATCATCAGGTAACAGCTGGGTATCCGCATCAATGAAGGTGAGCGCGACAAGGACGGCAGTCAACAGCAAATAGCCCGACATGGGCAGGCCCCAGCCAAAGCGCCATGCAACGACAGCAAACAACAGGCCAGTGAGCAACTCAACAGCCGGATAGCGCCAGCTGATGCCGATGCCACAGTGCGCACAGCGACCACGCAGCAAGGCATAACTGAGCAAGGGGATGTTCTGCCAGGCCTTCACATCCTGCTTGCAGCCAGGGCAATGCGATGCAGGCACCAGCAGATTGTATCGCTCAGCATCCTGGACATCCCGACCGAGATATCGATCACATTCCCGCTGCCAGCCACGCTCCATCATGACCGGCAAACGGTGAATGACCACATTCAGGAAACTGCCCACCAACAAGCCCAGCAACAAGGCCATCACCACCAGCAAGCCGGCATTTTCTGCCAGCATACTTCCGATTTCCACCATGCTTAACCCACCACCTGGCCCATTTTGAAAATCGGCATATACATGGCAATAACCAGGCCGCCAATCAGTACACCCAGAATCACCATGATGGCGGGCTCCAGCAGGCTGGAAAGCGAAGCAACGGCGTTATCCACTTCTTCTTCATAAAAGTCTGCAATCTTGTCCAGCATCTGGTCGAGTGAACCCGACTCCTCACCGATGGAGGTCATCTGCAGCACCATATTGGGAAACAGCCCGGTACGCTGCATGGAATAGCTCAGGCTGGAACCGGCACTGACATCGTTTTGAATCAGTTTTGTCGCCTCGCTATATACCTGGTTACCCGATGCGCCACCGACAGAATCCAGCGCTTCGACCAGCGGAACACCCGCAGCGAACAAGGTAGACAAAGTACGCGACCAACGTGCGATGGTGGCCTTACGAATGATGTCACCGATGACCGGCAGCTTCAGCAGGATGCGGTCAAACTGCTCCTGCAACTTGGGCGTGCGCTTGAATGCGTAGAAAAAAGCAAAGATTGCACCAAAAATGCTGCCGAATATCAGCCACCACCAATGAACAAAGAAGTCGGACAACCAGATGACAACCAGGGTTGGTGCAGGCAAATCAGCGCCAAAACTGGAGAACAGATCCTTGAATGCCGGAATCACGTAAATCATGATTACGGCGGTAATGATGAAGGCTGTCGCCACAATGGCGGTGGGGTAGATCATGGCCGACTTGATCTTGCCCTTGATTGCCATCACCTTTTCTTTATAGGTAGCCAGCTTGTCCAGCAAGGAGTCCAGTACACCACCGGTTTCACCTGCTGCAATCAAATTGCAGAACAGCTTGTCGAAATACAGTGGACGCTTGCGAAAAGCTTCCGCCAGCGACAAACCGGTTTCAACATCTGCCCGTACTTCCAGCAACATCTTGGTGACAGCAGGGTTGCCATGCCCTTTGGCTGCGATATCGAATGCCTGCAGTAAAGGGACACCAGCCCGCATCATGGTAGAAAGTTGACGAGTGAACAGCGTGATGTCTTTTTCGGTAATCTTGCGGCCAAAACCACTGCGACGGCGCTTGACCTTGACGACATTAATTCCCTGCCGACGCAACTGGGTCTTGGCGACAGCCTCAGTTTCGGCACGCAACTCCCCGCGCACCACTTTTCCTGCACGATCCTTACCTTCCCATTCCCAGATAAAACCCGGGTTTACCTTTTTCGCCACGGTTGCCATGGTTTATATCTTTCTTATACCTAATCGTTGGTCACAGCCTCGATCTCGGCCAGCGAGGTCAGCCCACGCTTCACCTTCAGCAAACCGGCATGACGCAAATCAATCATGCCCTCTTGCAAGGCAAGGTCACTGATATCAATGGCAGTACCATTCTGCATGATCAGACGGGTCATGGCATCACTGATGGGCATGACTTCATAAATACCGGTACGTCCTTTATAGCCCGAGCCACGGCATTCGTCGCAGCCAACCGGACCGTATGGTTTCCAGCTGCCATCCAGTTCCTCCGGGCGGAAACCCGCCCGCAGCAATGCCGGTTCAGGAATATCTATTGGTGCCTTGCAGTGATTGCACAAGCGCCGGGCCAGACGCTGGGCCATGATCAACAGTACCGAACTGGCGACGTTAAATGGTGCCACACCCATGTTCAGCAAACGCGTCAAGGTGGCAGGCGCATTATTGGTATGCAAGGTGGAAAATACCATGTGACCGGTTTGTGCAGCCTTGATGGAAATGTCTGCCGTTTCGAAATCCCGGATTTCACCCACCATGATGACATCAGGATCCTGCCGCAGAAACGCCTTCAAGGCAGACGAGAAGGTGAGACCGGCCTTCTCGTTTACATTGACCTGGTTAATGCCAGGCAAATTGATTTCAACCGGATCCTCCGCCGTCGAAATATTGATATCCGGCTTGTTCAGGATATTAAGGCAAGTATAAAGCGAAACCGTTTTACCACTACCGGTAGGCCCGGTCACCAGCACCATCCCGTATGGACGCGCAATGGCTTCAAGCAGCATTTTCTTCTGCTCTGGCTCAAAACCCAGCTGTTCAATATCCAGCGATGCAGCAGAAGCATCAAGAATACGCATCACGATCTTCTCGCCAAACAGGGTTGGCAAGGTACTGACACGAAAATCAATTGAATGTGTCTTGGACAACACCAGCTTCAAACGACCATCCTGCGGTACGAGCTTCTCCGAAATATCCAAGCGCGATATCACCTTGATACGGGATGCAATTTTCTCTTTCAACAGCAAAGGCGGCTGCGCAATCTCTTTCAGCTGGCCATCCACGCGATAGCGAATGCGGTAAAACTTTTCGTAAGGCTCGAAATGGACGTCGGATGCCCCGCCGTTAATGGCATCCAGCAGAACCTTGTGAATGAACTTGACGACAGGGGCATCATCGACATCAGGCTGATTGGTTTCGCTGTGCGGAGTGGGCTCATCCGGATCAACAAACTCCAGATCCCCGAATTCCTCGTTCTCCAAGGCCTTGATCGCAGCAGTTGCATCTTCGGTGTACTTCCCAATCACTTTGGAAAGTTTGTCATCTTCAACCACGACCACTTCAACCGTCAGACCGGTCTTGAAAGTAATGGCGTGGAACGCGGATGTCTGGGTCGGATCAGACGTACCAATAAACAGCTTGTTACCACGCTTGAACAAGGGAACCAGGCGACGACTGCCAATCAATTCGTCATCAACCAGACCCTTGGGTAACTGAACAGGGTCGATGGCACCCATGTCCAGCAAAGGATAACCAAATACCCCCGATGCAAAAGTGGCAACCTCCACTGCGGACATCTTCTTGCTGGCAATCAGTTGCTCGACAAAACTGATGCCAGATGCCTGCGCCTGACGCTGGATAGCCTCTGCATCTTGCAACAGCAATGCATTGTTCTGCACCAGCGCTCTTCCCAGACCAGATATACCAGCAGAAGCTTCCATAACTCCCCTTTGCGACTAGACGCTACCAATCAAGCCATATGGCATGCTGGCATTATATGCGTTGCACGGACAAAGTGGCAGGCCCCTTGGTTAGGCCTGCTCACTATCCGGTTTCTACTGCAGAATAATGCAAAAAGGACTGCCGAAGCAGTCCTTTTCTTAAGTTTAACTCTCTGAACGAGAATTAGAACTTGTGCTGAACGCCAACAGCAACGGTGTGCTCGTTGGAGAACTTGTTATCGCTGGTATCACGATAGGAGTTCTGAACGAAGCCGTAGGAAGCGTAAGCAGTGGTACGCTTGCTCAGAGCGTAGTCAGCGCCCAGTACGTACTGGTTCAGGTGACCCTTAAGGTCGGTACCGTTAAGCGAAGCACCCCATACGCGACCGTAGGAGAATTTCGGAGTGATGGCACCAAAGGTGTAACCCAGAGTCAGACCAGCTTCTTTCTTCTTCAGCTCTTGACCAGCAAAGGTATCACCCAAGAATGCAGTGGCTGTAGCATCAGTACCAATAGTACCAGCAGCATTAGCCGCAGCCAACTTGGATTGACCGTAGTAAGCAGCAGCCAGGATGTTGTTGGCATTGTAGCCAGCTTCCAGGCGCCAGTAGTTACCCGGCTTCCATTCGCCACCAGTAGTCTGGTAGTTGTTGTTGTAACGCTGATAGCCAAAGGTACCGAAGTAACCGGAGTTGGTGTAGGTAGCACCAATGCTGAAGGTGTTTTGCTTGTTGGTGTTGCTGGTTTCATCAACACCGTAAACAACAGCACCGCTCAGACCTGCAACGAATTCCGGGATGTCGTAACGGATGGCGTTGCTAACACGACCGTCCAGCTGGTTGATGGAGCTATAGGATTGACCGTTAACACCCTTGTTGCCGTAGATCCAGGCATCCGGAGCGCCAGCGTCGGAGTTCAGGAAGGTGCTCAGCTTACCGATACGTACCTTACCGAAAGCGCCTTGCAGACCAACAAAGGAGTCACGGGAAGCAAAAGTATTACCGTAGCCATTACCGGAAGTAGAACCAGTGGTGCCGTCGATGTTCAGGCCTTGTTCAACTTGCCAGATGGCTTTCAGGCCATTGCCCAGATCTTCGTTACCCTTGAAACCGATCAGGGAACCGGTATCGTCGATGCGGGTAACAGCCTTCGGCTTGCCGTTTACGTCCTTAACGCCGTTGGCGTAGGTCTTGCTGCTTTCCACATCGGCTTCGATAGTGCCGTAAATGGTTACATCAGCCATTGCATGAGCTACCGGCAGAGCGGCCAGAGCCAGGGCGATCAGCTTCTTGTTCATCGCTAATTCCTTTCGAAGTCAGTTAATGTAGTCCTGTTAGATTGCCTTGCCAGCGCACGGCACCCGGACATTTTTTCACCGCCGATTGATCGGCTGGTTGCTGGCTGAAATATAAAACGCCCGTTGCAAAAATACAAAACATCGCAGCGAAACCATGATGACAGCCTGAAGCACCCCGCCAGCAACAAAACAGCAAGTTATTGTTTTTATTGAAGTTTACTAGCAATTGCCGCTACAGGCCAGTAAAACCAAAAAAACAACAACCCCAGCAAAGTGTTGCAAAAATGCTAATAATGCACTGTTTTTGCATGCCCACCCATCACCTGACAACGCCCTAACATGTCCAATACCAACATATTCTGGTTCCGCCGAGACCTGAGGCTGGATGACAATGCAGCGCTGTACCATGCACTGAAAGCTGGCAAACCCGTCCGCTGCCTGTTTGTTTTTGACCGTGAAATTCTGGATGAACTGGCTGCCGATGACCGACGGATTGACTTCATCTGGCAGTCAGTTGCCGAGCTACGGCAGGAGCTGAATCGCACAGGCAGCGATTTGCATGTGGCACAAGGGCGAGCCAGTGATGTAGTTCCGGCACTGGCGCAACAGTGGCAGGCAGATTCTGTATTTGCCAACCGTGACTACGAACCTGCAGCACGCGTGCGTGATCAGCATGTCGCTGAGCAGCTGGCACAACAGGGGCGTCAACTGCAGTTGTTCAAGGACCAGGTCATCTTTGAAACAGATGAGATTCTCACCACCACACGACGCCCCTACACGATATTCACACCTTATAAGAATGCATGGCTGAAAAAACTGGATGGCTTTTACATGCAGGCCTATCCGACTCACCAGTATCTGCACCACCTGGACCGATGGCGCTCCTCTCCCACCCCATCACTGGAAGAGCTGGGTTTTAAAGCCGGCCTGGTGAGCCTGAAAGGTGGCAGTCATGCGGCACAGCAGCTGTTTGCCGACTTTTGTCAGCGCATCACTCACTACAAGATATGGCGTGACTTTCCGGCAACCAAAGGGGTGTCCTATCTTTCCACCCACTTGCGCTTCGGTACCATTTCCATCAGAAAACTGGTTCAGTTTGCTTGCCTGCAAGGGGGGGAAGGCGCGGACTGCTGGCTGGGCGAGTTGATCTGGCGTGATTTCTATCAGCAGCTGATTTGGCACTTTCCCATTGCTGCCGAACAAAGCTTCAAGGATGAGTATCGTCAGCTTGCATTTGAGAATCGTGAAGAGTGGCTGATTGCATGGCAGGAAGGGCGTACAGGCTATCCGATCGTGGATGCGGCAATGCGCCAACTGAACCAGAGCGGCTACATGCATAACCGCTTACGCATGATTACAGCCAGTTTTTTGGTCAAGGATTTGCTGATTGACTGGCGCAAGGGGGAAGCATACTTCGCCGCCAAGCTGCTCGATTTTGACCTGGCTGCCAATAATGGTGGCTGGCAGTGGGCAGCCTCAACCGGCTGCGATGCACAACCTTATTTCAGGATATTCAATCCGGCCACCCAGTCCGCCAAGTTTGATCCTGATGGCAAGTTCATCCGTCGCTATGTACCCGAACTGGCCCAGTTCAATAACAAGGACATTCATGCTCCATGGCTGGCCAAAAATCCGCCCATGGGCTTTCAACTGGGCAAAGACTACCCGAAACCACTGGTTGACCATGCGGAACAGCGACAGAAAGCCTTGATGCTGTTTGGCAAGAACAAGGAATGACAATAGCAAAAAGCGCCCAAGTGGGCGCTTTGCTTTTACAACGATGGCTTCAGCAACTCACTTTTTCGCCGGCGCGGCCTTGGCTGCTGGTGCAGCCGCCTTGGCAGGGGTTGCGGCCGCAGGAGCGGGAACGGCACTAGCCCCGGTGACGCTAATGTCCTTCTTCAACTTTTCCAGTGTCTTGTCGCCGATACCGCTTACCTTCTTCAAGTCATCTACCGTCTTGAATGCACCATTCTTGGTTCGGTAATCGATAATGGCTTTGGCTTTTACCGGGCCGATGCCATTGAGGGACTCAAGCTGCTGCTGGTTAGCCGTATTGATATTGATAGCGGCCAACGCAGAAGCGCAGATAAAAAACATACCAACAATCAGCGCAAACAGTTTTTTCATGAAACGGGGCTCCTTACATTGATTGAAAAACATTCCAGTCAATAACGATGCAACAGTAATTCCAGTACTACTTTGCTACCGATGTAAGCAAGCAACAAGGCCCCGAAACCAGCCAGTGTCCAGCGTATCGCAATCTTCCCGCGCCAGCCCTTGAAGTGTCGCCCCAAGAGCAAAGCAGCGAACAACAACCAGGAGATGACGGAAAAGACTGTCTTATGGCTCAGGGCAACTGCTTTGCCAAACACCTCTTCAGAAAAAACGATGCCGGTGAGCAATGACACTGTCAGCAACAAGAAACCAATGCCGATGACCTGAAACATCATTTTTTCCAACGAGAGCAAAGGCGGAAGCTGTCGTACCAGCGATAACCAACGCTTGTCGTGCAGGGCTTTCTCGAGGAACAACATCAATACGGCCAGCAACGCTGCGATGGCAAACAGACTGTAAGCCACAATCGATACCAAAACATGCAGGGCGAAAGCCGGATTGCCAAGGTCATGGATGATGTGCTCACCCGGAAATACCAGTGAGAACACCAGTGTGAACACGGCCAGTGGCATCATGAACAACTGCAGGCCCTCTACCCGGTAGAAAAAGCCGCATGTCCAGTAAATCACCAGCATCATCCAGACCACAACCGACAGGGCTCGCCCCACACCCAGGGAAAACATCACGCCTTCCGACAAAGGAGACACTACCGCATAGGCATGCACTAACAGCAGGAAACCCAGCGCGGTATGCTCCAGTTTCGGGTTACGCGGCAAACTGGCAACACCCTTCCAGTTACCGATGAAATGCCATGAGAGCCCGGCATAGGCCAGGCTCAGCAGAATAGTCAGGGAAAAAAGAAACGCGGTCATGGTGTTAGCGCCATCATTTGCGGGCGTCAACCCGGCAGCTCGTGGTAAAATCGTAAGTTTGAAAGTCTACACCAACCTGTCCCTTGTTGGCAGACAGAAGGACTCAGCATGTTAGACAACCTGACCAACCGCCTGTCCGGCGTCATCAAGAACCTGCGCGGCAATGCCCGCCTGACCGAAACCAACATCCAGGATGCACTGCGGGAAGTCCGCATGGCATTGCTGGAAGCCGACGTCGCACTTCCTGTTGTTAAGGCATTCATTTCCCAGATCAAGGAACGTGCTCTGGGTCAGGAAGTCATGGGCAGCCTGACACCGGGGCAAGCCCTGGTCGGCGTGGTCAACGAAGAACTTGTCAAATTGATGGGGGAGAAAAACGACGCCCTCAATCTGGCAGCTGTTCCGCCAGCCATTGTACTGATGGCTGGCCTGCAGGGTGCAGGTAAAACCACAACCGTTGGCAAGCTGGCCAAATTACTGAAAGAAACCCAGAAGAAGAAAGTTCTGGTGGTTTCCGCTGACGTTTATCGTCCAGCTGCGATCGAGCAGCTGAAATTGCTGGCTGAACAGGTAGGTGTCGAGTGGTTCCCCTCCGACGGCAATCAAAAGCCGGTGGATATCGCACGTGCCGCTGTTGATCATGCAAAGCGCCACTTTTTTGATGTACTGATGGTGGATACCGCCGGTCGCCTGGCCATTGATGAAGCAATGATGGCCGAGATCAAGGCGGTCCACGCCGCCATCAATCCGGTCGAAACGCTGTTTGTGGTGGATGCCATGCAAGGCCAGGATGCAGTCAATACTGCGCAAGCCTTTAATGAAACCCTGCCGCTGACCGGCGTTATCCTGACCAAGATGGATGGTGACTCGCGCGGTGGTGCCGCGCTGTCCGTACGCCACATCACGGGCAAACCGATCAAGTTTATTGGTGTTGGCGAGAAGGTAAGCGGGCTTGAGGCCTTCCACCCGGATCGTATCGCCAGCCGTATTCTTGGCATGGGTGATGTGCTGTCCCTGATCGAAGAAGTCCAGAAGGGCATCGATCAGGATGAAGCTGCTGCCATGGCCAAGAAGCTCAAGTCTGGCAAGGGCTTTGACCTGGAAGACTTCAAGGCCCAGATGCAGCAGATGAAGAAAATGGGCGGCATGTCCAATCTGCTCGAGAAAATGCCTGGTCAGCTTGGTCAGATGGCCAAGGGTATTCAGGGTGCAGAAGCAGAAAAGTCCATGCGTCGCATTGAGGGCATCATCAATGCCATGACCATGGAAGAGCGTCGCAAGCCCGAGTTGATCAAGGCCAGCCGCAAACGCCGCATTGCCGCAGGCTCCGGTGTGACGGTGCAAGAGGTCAACCGCCTGCTGAACCAGTTTGAGCAGACCCAGAAAATGATGAAGCAGTTTTCAGCCAAAGGCGGGCTGATGAAAATGATGCGCGGCATGAAAGGCATGATGCCGGGGATGTAAGCAAAACGGGTGCTCAGCACCCGTTTTGCTTGATGTGAAGGGAAATCATGTTGTTTGATGTAGTGGTACTCACCAAGCAAAGTCTGCTGGAACTGGATACCGATGACTGGTACTGCAAACAGGTCCATCACGAAGATGGTTTGGTGCGGGATGCCCTGACAAATCAGGGTTTGCGTGTCGCACGCAAAGCGTGGGATGACCCGGATTTTGACTGGCAGCAAACGCGAAGCCTGCTGTTTCGGACCACCTGGGACTACTTTGACCGCTATGCAGAATTCCGCCCTTGGCTGAACAAGGTGGCCAAGCAGACTACCCTGTTTAATAGTGCAGCTCTTATCGACTGGAATATCGACAAGCATTACCTGCGCTTCATTGCAGAAAAAGGCATCAATGTCGTGAAGACCCACTACATTGAAAAGGGTGATAAGCACACCCTGGCACAATGCCTGGCGGAGAGTGGCTGGTCAGACGCCATTCTCAAGCCGGTTGTGTCAGGATCGGCACGGCATACTTACCGTCTTGCGCCCGCGAATGCACTGGCACTGGAATGCACTTTTGCTGAACTGGTTCAACAGGAGGCACTGCTGTTACAGCCTTTCCAGCATGCAATTCTGACCGAAGGCGAGATATCGCTGATGGTGATTGATGGTCAGTTCAGCCATGCCATCCGCAAGGTGCCAAAAACTGGCGACTTCCGGGTACAGGATGATCATGGCGGCAGTGTCCATCCACACATGGCCAGCCATGATGAGCAGCAGTTTGCGGAACAGGCGGTTGCCTGCGTTCCGTTTGATGTGCTTTATGCGCGTGTGGATATCGTGCGCGACAATGCCGGTCAGCTAGCCATCATGGAAGTTGAAATGATTGAACCGGAGCTTTTTTTCCGCTATCGACCTGAAGCTGCCGATAGCCTGGCTAGCGGATTAGCACGCCGCCTGGCCGCGCTGTAAAAATAGATTTGTTTTGTACTGAAACCTGCCAGCATGTCTGGCACACCACGTTTGGAAATACCTCGTCATGAATCTGAACCCGCTGATCGCCCTGAGTCCTCTGGATGGCCGTTACGCCGCCCAGGTTGAAGGCTTGCGCAACCTGTTCTCCGAATATGGCCTGATGAAATTCCGTATCAAGGTTGAACTGGAATGGCTGAAAATGCTGGCCGCCGAGCCGGGCATCGAGGAGGTGAAACCTTTCTCCGAAGCGACTATCCGTGAAATCGATGATGTCATTGCCAACTTCACCGTGCAGCATGGTGAAGAGGTGAAGGCAATTGAAGCCCGCACGAACCATGACGTCAAAGCGATCGAATACTGGCTGAAAGAACGCCTCTCCGGCAATGCAGAAGTAATGGCAGCCAGCGAGTTCATTCACTTCGCCTGCACTTCCGAAGACATCAACAACCTGTCGCATGCACTGATGCTGAAGACCGCACGCAATACCGTGGTCTTGCCTGCGCTGGACGAAGTGATTCACAAGCTGCAACAACTGGCGCACGAACTGGCTGACCTGCCCATGATGTGCCGTACCCATGGCCAACCCGCCACGCCGTCCACCATGGGCAAGGAACTGGCCAACACCGTTTACCGCCTGAAGCGCCAACGTGAACAACTGGTGTCGCAGGAAATCCTTGGCAAGATCAACGGTGCCGTTGGCAACTACAATGCGCATCTGGTTGCCTACCCGCAAATCGACTGGGAAAGCCTGTGTGGCCGCTTCGTCTCCGGACTGGGTCTCACCTTCAATCCTTACACCATCCAGATCGAGCCGCATGACTACATGGCCGAGCTGTACCAGGTGGTAGGCCGCATCAATACCATACTGATCGACCTGAATCGCGATATCTGGGGCTACATCTCGCTGGGCTACTTCAAGCAAAAAGTGAAGAAGGACGAAGTAGGCAGCTCGACCATGCCGCACAAGGTCAATCCGATCGACTTCGAAAACTCCGAAGGCAATCTGGGCATGGCCAATGCCATTCTGCAACACCTGGCAGAAAAGTTGCCGGTTTCCCGCTGGCAGCGCGACCTGACCGACTCCACCGTACTGCGCAATATGGGCGTTGGCTTCGGCTATACCATGCTGGGTTTCAAAGCCTGCCTCAAAGGTCTGAACAAGCTGGAAATCAATCCGGCAGCCATTACCGAAGAACTGGGTCGCAGCTGGGAATTGCTGGCCGAACCGATCCAGACTGTAATGCGCCGCTACGGTGTACCCAACCCTTACGAGCAATTGAAAGAGCTGACCCGCGGCAAGGATGGCATTACCCGCGAAACTCTGTCCGCTTTCATCAAGGGGCTGGAAATTCCGGAAGCTGAAAAGGTACGTCTGCTGGAGCTGACTCCGATTGCCTACGTTGGCAAGGCGGCGGAACTGGCAAAACGCATCTGATCATCCCTGACCGGCCAAGCAAACCGCCTTCGATGAAGGCGGTTTTTTATTGCCTATTGTCTTAGGCATGAATCAGAAAAAGAAATGGGCCATCTTCCAAAGAAGACGGCCCGAAAATATGACTCGAGGGAATACGTTCCTGAACAGCAAACTGAACGTAATGGTGTGCTTGCGCACATACAAGAAAAGACCACTCTTGGGAGTGGTCTTTTCTTGAAAACTTGGTTGCGGGGGCAGGATTCGAACCTACGACCTTCGGGTTATGAGCCCGACGAGCTACCAGACTGCTCCACCCCGCGTCAGAGAAATGAATAGTACCTGCTATTTCTCGAAGCGTCAAGCTTTCGTCCGAAAAAAGCAAACGCCTGCGAGTGCAGGCGTCTCCATCGGGACATGCATTACTTGATATTGCTTTCAACCTTGGCTTTGGCAATGACGTCATTGAGCACTTCGATCAGACGCTCCGGAGCCGCCGGTGACAGCGCATACTTGCCATTCACGACAATGGTAGGCGTTCCTTCGATGTTGTAGGCGCGAGTGATCTGGCTGGCGCGTGCAACCTGACTGTTGATACCGAAGGAGTTATAGGTTTGCATGAACTTGGCCAGGTTCACACCAGGCTGTTTCTTCAGCCAGTCATTCAGCACCGAAGGATCGGCCAGGTTGATTTTCTGCTGCATGACGGCGTCAAACACCGGCGCATTCAGTTTCTCCATGTATCCCGTGACATTCAGCGTGGCAAACAGGCGGGCAAAACCTTCCATCGGCTTTTGCCAAACAATCTGCTCGCGACGGAAATCAACATAGGCCGGCTTTTTCTTTTCCCAGGCGGTGATCAGCGGGTCCAGATGAAAACAATGGATGCAGGTGTAGGAGAAAAACTCGATCACCTCAACCTTTTTGGGATTAGCCACCGGCTGCGGCTTGGCCATCAGCACATAATCCTTGCCCAGCTCGGAAGCAGCATTGGCAAAACCACTGACCAGCAACAAGGTCATCAACAACCATTTTTTCATTTTTTGTCCTCTAGACGTTTATTTGAATCACTCTGCCTTGACGACGGCAGCATTGATACCATCCTGCTTCAACTGGGCACGCAGGCGATCGATATCTTCAGGCTTGCTCAATGGGCCGATGCGGACGCGATGGACCATGCCCTTGTCAGGAATCGAAACAGACTGGATTTTGGCTTCAACACCCAGCAAGGCAAGCTTGGCCTTGAGGTTGTCCGCTTCATTTTCATTCTGAAAGGAACCCAGTTGCAGGAAGACCTTTTTGGCTGGTGCGACAGCAGAAGGTTCCCGGTCTTTACCTGCTGCCTTGCCATCGGCAGGGACTGCATCCACCTGACCGGGCAGGATTTTGTAGAAGTCGAAACGCTGTTCATCCTTGGCCGTAGTGGCCGGGGACGTAGCCGGTTTGTTCTTGGCACTTGCCGCAGGAGCCGTGCTTGTGGCCGCCGGCGGCTCTGCGGGCATGGGTGGTGGTACCGGCTGTTCGACTTTCACCGGAGCAGAAGCAGCAGGTGCCGGCTGATTGGCTTGCACATCAGCAATCTTGGTACCCGGCTCCAGAAGTTCAGTCGATGGTGCCGAGCTTGCAGCAGAACCGGCTTTGCGATCCAGTTTTTCCAGATTGGAAAATGGCGTTGCAGAACGATTAAGATACATGGCGAGGCCCACTGCAACGGCAACGCCCACGATAAGGCCGATGACAATGCCCGCTACCAGCCCCCCGCCTCCACTCTTGCGGCCAGGACGTCCTCGCCCGGAAGCGCTGGTACGAGAGGAATTCTTCACATCACGATTTGCCATGTACTACTACCATTTCCATACAATCAATCGGTACATTATCTATTAAAACCAGACGAAAATATATTTACCGAATCACACACCAAAACCACTCCTTCTTAATTGAATGGCTTGCAGCATATGATTCCGTTCCAGTTTCACGCTTCCTTGCAGATCCGCCACCGTACGCCCGATGCGTAATATCCGGTGATAACTTCTGGCCGACAGTCCCAACTTCTCCAAAGCTCCTGCCAGCAAGGCAAGTGCAGCCGGGTTTGCGGCAGCATATTGCTCCAGCGCCAATCCGGAAAGACGGGCATTACTGCATCCCTGGCGCTGTAACTGCACATCACGTGCCTGCTGAACCCGAAGACGCACCAGCTGGCTTGACTCTCCGGCCACCGAACTGGTGAGTTCATCCGCACCTAGTGCCGGAACTTGTACATGCATGTCGATCCGGTCCAGCAACGGGCCCGACAATTTGCCGACATAGCGGGCAATCTGTTCCGGAGTGCACTGGCAGCGACCGGAAGGCTGCCCCTGATACCCGCAAGGACAGGGATTCATGGCGGCAACCAGTTGAAAGTCGGCGGGGAAAATGGCTTGGCGGCTGGCACGCGAAATATGGATTACTTTGGACTCCAAAGGTTCACGCAATACTTCCAATACCTTGCGATCGAATTCAGGCAACTCATCCAGAAACAACACGCCATGATGGGCCAGACTGATTTCACCGGGCCGCGGGTCTGAACCGCCGCCAACCAGGGCAACGGCTGACGCGGTGTGGTGCGGAGCCCTGAATGGTCTTTGGCGCCATTGCTCCAGTAAAAAGCCTCGCGTGCCAAGTGACTGAACCGAGGCGGCCTCCAGCGCTTCTTCCTCATTCATCGTTGGCAGAATGCCCGGCAAACGCGACGCCAGCATGGACTTCCCCGTACCCGGCGGCCCTACCAGCAACAGGCTGTGTCCACCTGCAGCGGCAATCTCCAGGGCATAACGTGCTGCAACCTGGCCTTTGACATCGGCCAAGTCCGGATAAACGGGCCGCGAGTCATTCTGGTTGACGACGATGGGTGAACAGGGCTGGGTGCCATTCAGGTGTGCACAAACTTGCAGCAAGCTATCCACGGCATAAACCTGATCTGCCAGCACCAACGCAGCTTCCTGAGCACAGTCTCGCGGCAACATGAAGGCACGGCCTGCACGACGTGTTTGACATGCCATGGCCAGGGCGCCGCGCACTGCACGCAGCTGGCCACTCAGTGCAAGTTCGCCGGCAAATTCATAGTCTGCAAGATGTGGGCATTGTATCTGGCCGGCGGCAACCAGAATGCCAATAGCAATGGGAAGGTCAAAACGGCCAGAGTCCTTGGGCAGATCAGCCGGTGCCAGATTGACCGTAATGCGACGCGCGGGGAATTCAAAGCCGGAATTGAGAATGGCGGCCCGGACACGGTCCCGGCTTTCCTTCACTTCGGTGTCGGGCAAGCCGACGATGGTGAACTGCGGAAGTCCATTGGCCAGATGGACTTCAACGGCAACTTCCGGGGCATGCAGCCCGGCCAGAGCACGGCTCGCTACTACGGCCAGAGCCATCGTGCTCAGGAATGACCCAACTCAGCCTGGGCTTCGGTCCTGGCCTGGGCTTCCTCAGGGAAAACCTGGGCTTCAAGCTTGGCCAGGCGGGCTTCCAGTGCAGTCAGTTTTTCACGGGTACGGATCAGTACTTCCTGTTGCACATCGAATTCTTCGCGGGTCACCAGATCCATGCGGGAGAAAGTGGATGCCATCATGGCCTTGATGTTCTTCTCGATATCCTTGGCCGGACTGGCTGCGATGGTATCGCTGATCTTGCTGCTGATTTCTTCAAAAATCTTCTGACTCAACATCTTGGTGCTCCTTTGCAGGTAATCGATAGTCCGCTTCGAGTGTAGCAAAATCCATTCGGCGCTGCAGCGCAGCGAGCAGCGCACCAATTGAGTGCAGAGACTCAATAATAGATGCTCCGCCTTGGTGCTGACAGCCATTAATGCTCAGCAATTACAGATTTAATCGCGGAAAACACTTAGGTAACAGCAAGATAATAAGCTGGCACGGTTTATGCAGTAGTGTTCCTCAGTAACGCAAGCAACTAACCGGGTCCACCGAAAAGGAGTGAACATGAAACTGGTCACCGCCGTGATCAAGCCCTTCAAGCTTGATGAAGTACGTGAAGCGCTATCCGCCATTGGCGTGCAAGGCATTACCGTCACGGAAGTCAAAGGATTTGGCCGTCAGAAAGGTCATACCGAGCTGTATCGTGGCGCTGAATATGTCGTGGACTTCCTGCCCAAGGTCAAACTGGAAATTGCCATTGATGACAGTCTGCTGGACCAGGTTGTCGAGGCCATCGAAAAATCGGCACGTACCGGCAAGATTGGTGATGGCAAGATTTTCGTCTTCGATCTTGAACAAATCGTGCGGATCCGGACCGGGGAAACCGGTACCGACGCGGTTTAAGTCACGCTATAGCCATACAGGGGAAATCACATGAAGAAGAAACTTGCTGCCTTGGGTACCGGCCTGTTGTCACTGGCCCTGCCCGTTCTGGCTGATGCACCGGCAGGTCCGGCCATGGCTGACTTCAAGGTCATCAACTCCGGCGACACAGCCTGGATGCTGACCTCCACCGCACTGGTGCTGTTCATGACCATTCCGGGCCTGGCCCTGTTCTACGGCGGCATGGTCCGCAAAAAGAACGTGCTGTCCACCCTGATGCAAAGCTTTGCCATTACCGCACTGGTCACCGTACTGTGGGCCGTCGTTGGCTACAGCCTGGCCTTTACCGTCGGTAACCCCTATCTGGGTGACCTGAGCCGTGTCTTCCTGGATGGCATGGACTACATTGCCGACACCAAGAAAGTGGCGGTGCACCCGGCTGCCGGCACCATCCCGGAATCGGTGTTCATGATGTTCCAGATGACCTTTGCCATCATTACCCCGGCACTGATCACCGGCGCATTTGCTGAACGGATGAAATTCTCTGCCCTGCTGATCTTTACCGCGCTGTGGTCCTTGCTGGTTTATGTGCCGGTTGCCCACTGGGTATGGGGTCCGGGCGGCTGGATGAGTGGCCAGGGCGTGCTGGACTTTGCTGGCGGCACCGTAGTTCACATCAACGCTGGTATTGCCGGCCTGATCTGTGCCCTGGTGATGGGCAAGCGTGTGGGTTTTGGCAAGGAAGCCATGCCGCCGCATAACCTGATCCTGACCCTGATTGGCGCTTCCATGCTGTGGGTAGGCTGGTTCGGCTTCAATGCCGGCTCTGCAGGTGCTGCTGATGGTCGTGCCGGCATGGCCATGGTGACCACCCAGGTTGCCACCGGTCTGGCTGCACTGGCCTGGACTTTTGCTGAATGGATTCACAAGAAAAAGCCGTCGGTACTGGGCATTGCTTCCGGTGCTGTAGCTGGTCTGGTTGCCATCACCCCTGCAGCTGGTTTCGTGGATGTGAAAGGTGCCCTGATTATTGGTGCAGTGGCTGGCGTGGTTTGTTTCTGGGGTGCAACTGGCCTGAAACACATGCTGGGCTACGATGACTCGCTGGATGCCTTCGGTGTACACGGTGTTGGCGGTATCGTTGGCGCGCTGCTGACCGGTGTGTTTGCGGTGAAGAGCATTGGTGGTTCCGAAGGTAGTCTGGCTACCCAGGCTATCGGTGTGGGTGTGACCGTGGTGTACTGCGCCATCATCACCTTCATCCTGCTGAAAATCATTGATGTGGTTGTTGGTCTGCGTGTGGCTGAAGATGAAGAACGCGAAGGTCTGGATGTGGTTCTGCACGGCGAGCGTGTGGAGTAAGCAGCCAACACCATCAACAAGTTGTGGTAAGGGACTTCGGGGCGCTTCGGCGCCCTTTTTTTCTGCCCAAGTTAAACTGACATGAAAAAAGCACCGAATGAATCGGTGCTTTTTTGATCCTGCAACAACAGCTAACTGGTCTGGTTTACAGACCAGCGTCAGCGCGCAGCGCTTCCACCTTGTCGGTACGTTCCCAGGTGAATTCCGGCTCTTCGCGGCCGAAGTGGCCGTAAGCCGCGGTCTTGCCGTAGATCGGGCGCAGCAGGTCCAGCATCTGGATGATGCCTTTCGGGCGCAGGTCGAAGTGCTTCTTCACCAGCTCCACGATCTTTTCGTTCGGGATCTTGTTGGTGCCGAAGGTATCCACCGCAATCGAGGTCGGCTCGGCCACGCCGATGGCGTAGGAAACCTGGATCTGGCACTGACGGGCAAGGCCGGCGGCCACGATGTTTTTGGCCACGTAGCGGCCGGCATAGGCTGCCGAGCGGTCTACCTTGGACGGGTCCTTGCCGGAGAAGGCACCACCACCGTGCGGTGCTGCACCGCCATAGGTGTCAACGATGATCTTGCGACCGGTCAGGCCGCAGTCGCCCATCGGGCCGCCAATGACGAAGCGACCGGTCGGGTTGACCAGATACTTGGTTTCGGCAGTCAGCATTTCCGGCGGCAGTACCGGCTTGATGATGTCTTCGATGACGGCTTCGGTCAGGGTCTTGTGGTCGATTTCGGGGCTATGCTGGGTGGACAGCACCACGGTGTCGATGCGCTTGGGCAGGCCGGTTTCACCATCGTAGACGCAGGTGATCTGGCTCTTGGCGTCCGGGCGCAGCCACGGCAGGCGGCCGTCCTTGCGCAGTTCGGCCTGGCGCTGCACCAGACGGTGGGCGTAATAGATGGGGAAAGGCATCAGCGTCGGGGTTTCGTCGCAGGCATAACCGAACATCAGGCCCTGGTCGCCAGCGCCCTGGTTCAGGTCCAGGCCTTCGCCTTCGTTCACGCCCTGGGCGATGTCTTGCGATTGCTTGTCGTAGCAGGCCATCACGGCGCAGCCGTGGTAGTCGAAACCCAGCTCGGAGTTGTCGTAACCGATGCGCTTGATGGTCTCGCGTGCAATCTTGATGTAGTCGACATTGGCCGAGGTGGTGATTTCACCAGCCAGTACCACCAGGCCGGTGTTGACCAGGGTTTCGGCTGCTACGCGAGCGTATTTGTCTTCGCGCAGGATGGCATCGAGGATGGCATCGGAGATTTGGTCGGCTACTTTGTCCGGATGGCCTTCCGATACCGATTCCGACGTAAACAGATATTCGCTCATTTGTTTGTTGATTCCCGAATAAAGCAAAACAGTGTGATGATAAAATAGGCCGCTTTACGATCACCACTGACTAAACCATGTCCAAGCTGGTCCAACTCGTGTTGTCCTTGCTGGCGCGTTTGCCGCTGTCGTGGCTGCAATGTCTCGGCACCATTCTGGGGCGGCTTACTTACCTTTCATCCCCCCGCTACGCAGAGCGGATGAGAAGTAATCTGGCGTCGAGTAAAATCTGTGAAAATTATCAGGTTTTACAAGGACTAGTCAAACAATCCGCACTGGAAACCGGTAAAGGTGCACTGGAATTGTCAATAGCCTGGTGCCGGGAGCCGGAAAACATTGCCGCACTGGTAAAAGCCTGTCATGGCTGGGAGCATGTTGAGCGCGCCTTGCAAGCCGGCCATGGTATCGTTTTTGTCACCCCGCACCTTGGCAGTTATGACATTGCCGGCCGTTACATCAGCTCGCGTCTGCCCTTTCCCTTGACTGCCATGTACCGGCCGCCAAAACTGACCTGGCTGGAACCGGTGATGCAGGCAGGCCGCGCCCGTGGCAAGGGCAAGACCGCGCCGGCAACCGGTGCCGGTGTGCGCATTCTGATGAAGGCTTTGAAATCGGGCGAGGCAACCATCATTCTGCCCGATCAGGTTCCAGGTAACGGGGAAGGCGTATGGGCACCGTTTTTTGGCAAACCGGCTTACACCATGAGCCTGGTGCCACGTCTCGCGCAGGTGAGCGGGGTGGAAGTGCTGTTTTTTGTTGGCGAGCGACTGCCACGTGGCGAGGGCTTCGTCGTGCATATCGAAGCCATGCCCCAGCCATTCAGTGGTGACAAGGATGCCGATTGTGCGCTGCTCAACCGGACCGTGGAAGACATGATCCGCCGCTTCCCCAGCCAGTACCTGTGGAGCTACAACCGTTACAAATGTCCTGCGGGCGTTACTCCGCCGGACCATGAGCAAGGAAACCCATGAAGATTGTTTTTGCCCTGTTATGGCTGATTCGCCTGCTGCCCATGTGGGCGATTGGCTTGCTGGCGGATGGAATTGGCTTGGTGGCCTATCATCTGGCTGCAGACCGTCGCAAGGTGGGCCTCACCAACCTGCGTATTTGCTTCCCTGATATGAGTGAGGCTGAACGAAAGCGGCTGATCAAGTCCAACTTCGGCTACATGATCCGCCTGGCGCTGGAATACGGCGTCGCCTGGTGGAGCTCTGCCGAGCGTATCCGCAAGCTGGTCACCATCAAGAATCTGCACATCGTGGAGGAGCTGCGCGCCAAGGGTGAGGATGTGATCCTGTTTTACCCGCACTTTGTCGGCTTCGAGATGTGTGTTTTCGCGCTGAACCAGGTACTGCCGATGGTGAGCGTTTACTCGCAGCAGAAGAACGACACGCTGGATGCCCAGATCTACGCTGGCCGTCAGCGCTACAACAATTGCTATATCGTGCCGCGTAACGAGGGCCTGCGCTCCATCATCAAGGCCATGCGCAAGGAACACACGCCCTTCCTCTACCTGCCTGATCAGGACTTCGGAGCGCGCGACTCGGTGTTCGTGAAATTCTTCGAGAAGGATGCCGCGACAATTACCGGCCTGTCACGCATCAGCAAACTGGCCAAGGCGCATGTGGTTCCCTTGATCGCGCGCCGTGTAGGCAATCGCTTCGAGCTGGAATTTTATCCGGCGTGGGAAAACTACCCGACCGATGATGTAGTAGCTGATACACGGCGCATGAATGCCTTCCTCGAAGAACGGATCCGCGAGATACCCGACCAGTACTTCTGGCTGCACAAACGCTTCAAAAGCCGGCCAGAAGGTGAACAGCGCATTTATTGAATGCCATGCCTGCAACAAGAAAACCCGGCACAGTGCCGGGTTTTTTCTTGTCTGTTGCAATTGGAAAGCCCGCAGATAAGGATCAATCCTTCCTTAAAGGACCTTTAACCTTCCAACATGGCGCGTCTGCCCTCCCCTGCTACCCTGCACTCCCATGCCAGACGACTGCAAACCCAGTCGCTACCTGCAAGCAATCCGTTGTCCTGATCAGGGAATGACAGGCCATGAAAAAACCCGGCCGGGGCCGGGTTTTCTTTGCAAGCTGAACTGCCTAGTGACTGCGCTTCTTCCAGAACATCTGGTAGACGAAACCGGGAAACGCAAACACCACAAACAAGGCAACCGTCGTGACATAGAACTGCCAGTGCTGTTGTTGGACCGGCATCTGCTTGGCCTCGAGAAAACGGGCAAACAGGCCGACCAGCAGAAACAGCACGGCCATTTCCAGCAAGCGCCAACCAAAATGCTTGTTGGCAACCGGCAGCACACCAGCCAGACGCGAGGTCAGGAACGGCAGGTTTGCCGCCAGGAAGGCGACGATCAGCAAGGTAGCAACACTGGCTTGCATGTACAGGGCTTTCGCTTAGATGGCTGCCAGCGATTGCTTCATCGCTTGCATGCACAGCACAATCACACGTTCCGGCACTACGCCCAGTACCAGCAGCGCAATGGCATTCAGCGACAGCACCAGCTTCATGTCGGCACGCATCACGATGGCGGAAGTATCCTGTGCTTCGTCGAAGTAGATGTTCTTCACTACACGCAGGTAGTAGAAGGCACCAATCAGCGACATCATCACGGACACCACGGCCAGCCAGTACAGATGGATGTCTGCAATGGCCTTGATCACGGCGAACTTGGCATAGAAACCAGCCAGCGGCGGAACACCGGCCATGGAGAACATGGTCAGCAGCATCAGCAGGGCATACCAGCTGTTGCGGCTGTTCAGGCCCTTCAGGTCGTCCAGGGTTTCGCATTCGAAACCGGCACGGGACAGCCCCAGCAGGATACCGAAGCTGACCATGGACATCAGCACGTAGATCAGAGCGTAGAACAAGGCAGCGGCGTAACCATCCGGGGTACCAGCCAACAGGCCCAGCAGCAGGAAGCCCATATGGGAGATGGTGGAGTAAGCCAGCATGCGCTTGATGTTGGTTTGTGCAATGGCAGTGATGTTACCGATTGCCATTGACAGCACAGCCACCAGAGCCAGCATGGCCTGCCAGTCGGCGACCATGGCTTCTAGGCCTTGTACCAGGATGCGCAGCACAAAGACAAACGCAGCCAGCTTCGGCGCTGCACCCACCATCAGGGTAACGGCTGTGGCCGAGCCTTGGTAAACGTCCGGTACCCACATGTGGAAGGGAACGGCACCCAGCTTGAAGCACAAACCAGCCACGATGAACACCAGGCCAAATACCAGCAGCATGTCGTTGGCGGTATGCGCCTTGATTGCCTTGGCAACCAGCGCCAGATCCAGCGTGCCAGTGGCACCGTAAATCATGGAGATACCGTACAACAGCAAACCGGAAGCCAGTGCACCAAGCACGAAGTACTTCATGGCCGACTCGGTTGCTTTCACCGAGTCGCGCTGCAGCGCAATCAGCGAATACAGCGACAGCGACAGCAGTTCCAGACCCATGTACAACGACACGAAACTGGAAGCAGATACCATGAAGTTCATGCCCAGCAGAGCAAACAGTGCCAGGGAGAAGAACTCGCCGCGCAGCAGGCCTCGGTCAGCAATGTACTGACGGCTGTATACCAGCACGATGGCGGTACTGCCGTACATGGCCAGCTTTACCAGACTGGACAGTGCATCGCTGACAAACATGCCAGAGAAGGTATGTACCGGCACCACCGGGTAGGTTTGCACCTGCAACACGGCACAGACTGCCAACGTCAGCAAGGCGAGGCCGTAATGCATGCCGCGCTTTGCGTCCGAAATAAAGGCATCGAGCATGAGGATGACCAGAATTGCCCCGGACATGAACAGTTCGGGCAATGCAGGCATCAGGTTCAGATCAGCCCAATTCATTATGTTTTCCTTATGGCCTTAGCTTAGAGCTTGGTCTGCGCAACATGCGCAATCAGGTCATTTACCGACAGGTGCATCTTCTCGACGAAGCCTTGCGGATACAGACCCATGCCCAGCACCGCAATGGCCAGAACGACCAGCACCAGGAACTCGCGTTTGTTCACGTCAGCCATTTCTTCAACGTGGTGATTGCTCACCTCGCCAAAGATCACCCGCTTGTACATCCACAGTGTGTAAGCAGCACCGAAGATCAGGGTGGTTGCGGCCAGCGCGGCGTACCAGAAGTTCACCTGTACCGCACCCATGATCACCATGAACTCACCGGCAAAACCGGAAGTCGCCGGCAGACCGGAGTTGGCCATGGCAAACAGCATCATGAAGGCAGCAAAGATCGGCATCTTGTTGGCCACACCACCGTAGTCGGCGATGTTGCGGCTGTGCACGCGGTCATACATCACACCGATACAGAAGAACATGCCGGCGGAAACGAAACCGTGCGACACCATTTGTACCAGCGCGCCTTCAACCGCCCACTGGTTCAGGTGCGAACCGGTGAACATGAACATGCCCAGAGTAACGAAACCCATGTGGGAAATGGAGGAGTAAGCCACCAGTTTCTTCATGTCGGTTTGCACCAGCGCCACCAGACCGATGTACACCACGGCAACCAGCGACAGGGCAACCATGATCCACGACAGTTCACGTGCTGCATCCGGCAGGATGGGCAGGGCAAACCGCAGGAAGCCGTAAGCACCAATCTTCAGGGTGATGGCTGCCAGCACCATGGAACCGCCAGTCGGCGCTTCCACGTGGGCATCCGGCAACCAGGTATGCACCGGCCACATCGGCACCTTCACGGCGAACGACAGGAAGAAGGCGATGAACAGCAGGATCTGTACGTGCAGCGGAATCTTGGCAATTGCCTGGAAGGCCTGGATGTCGAAAGTCTTGCCAGCCTGGAAGTACAGGTAGATCAAGGCAACCAGCATCAGCAGCGAACCGAGCAGGGTGTACAGGAAGAACTTGAAGGATGCATACACACGACGCGGACCACCCCAGACACCGATGATCAGGTACATCGGGATCAGCATGCCCTCAAAGAAGACATAGAACAGGATGGCATCCAGCGCGGCAAATGCACCGTTGATCAGGCCGGACATGATCAGGAAAGCGGCCATGTACTGCGACTGGCGCTTCTTGATGACTTCCCAGCCAGCCAGCACCACCATCAGGGTGGTGAAGCTGTTAAGGATGACAAACAGCATGGAAATGCCGTCAACACCCAGATGGTACTGGATGCCGAAGGAGGCAATCCACGGCTTTACTTCCTCGAACTGCATGCCGCCGTTCAGATTGTCAAAGCCGGTAAACAGCGGCAGGGACAACAGAAAACCGATCAGGGCACCGGCTACGGCGACCCAGCGAGCCAAGGTGGCCCGTTGGTCTCCTCCCGTAGCCAGTACCAGCAACCCGGCCACGATCGGGGCCCAGATCACCAGACTTAACTGATTTGTGAACATAGTCAAAACCTAAGTAGTTATTCCAATTCCAGAGGTCTGGGCCTTAGCGCAGGATGATCTGCGAGAACCACAGCGTCATCAGAGCCAGCACGCCAATGATCATGGTCGTGGCATAACTGTAGATGAAGCCGGTCTGCAGCTTGCGTACCACTCTGGAGAAGGTTCCCACCAGCTTGGCTGCACCATTCACCACCAGGCCGTCGATCAGCAGCATGTCGCCCACCTTCCAGAAGAAGGTACCCAGAGCACGGGAGCCCTTGGCAAACACTGCGAAATACAGTTCGTCCAGGTAGTACTTGTTTTCCAGAATCTGGTTCACGAAGCTGAACTTCTGCTTGATGGCAGCCGGAATCTGCGGCGCCTTCATGTAGAAGAACCAGGCAGTCACCACACCGGCCAGGGCCAGCAGGAAGGGCAGCGAAGTGAATGCGTGAACACCCATGGCAACAGAGCCGTGGAATTCGTGTGCCAGTTCTTCCAGTGCCGGGTGTGCTTCACTGTTGATGGTGATCACGCCCTTGAAGAAGGAACCGTACAACAGCGGTTCGATGGCAAAGAAGCCCACCAGCACCGACGGAATGGCCAGCAATACCAGCGGCAGGGTCACTACCCACGGCGACTCATGCGGCTTGTCGTTCGGACCCAGGCCATGATGGTGGTCGTGATCGTCATGACCATGATGATGGTCGTCCTTTTTCTCCATCCAGCGTTCCTTGCCATGGAAGACCAGGAAGTACATGCGGAAGGAGTAGAAGGCAGTCACGAATACACCGGCAATCACCGCGAAGTAGGCAAAACCGGCTGCCGGCAGATGCGACAGCTGTACCGCTTCGATGATGGAGTCCTTGGAGTAGAAGCCGGAGAAGAACGGAGTACCGATCAGCGCCAGCGAACCCAGCAGCGAAGTCAGCCAGGTAATCGGCATGTACTTGCGCAGACCACCCATATTGCGCATGTCCTGGTCATGGTGCATGCCCATGATGACGGAACCGGCGCCAAGGAACAGCAAAGCCTTGAAGAATGCGTGGGTCATCACGTGGAACATGGCCACCGGGTAGGCGGAAACGCCCAGCGCAACGGTCATGTAACCCAGCTGCGACAGCGTGGAGTAAGCCACCACACGCTTGATGTCGTTCTGCACGATGCCAAGGAAGCCCATGAACAGGGCGGTGATGGAACCAGCCACCAGCACCACGTTCAGCGCGGTATCCGACATTTCAAACAGCGGGCTCATGCGCGATACCATAAAGATACCGGCAGTCACCATGGTCGCCGCGTGAATCAGCGCGGAGATCGGGGTCGGGCCTTCCATCGAATCCGGCAGCCACACGTGCAGCGGGAACTGTGCCGATTTACCCATCGCGCCGATGAACAGCAGGATGCAGGTGACGGTCAGCAGCGACCACTCACAACCCGGAATGATCTGGATGGTCTTGTGTGCCAGTGCCGGAGCAGCAGCGAATACATCGCTGTAATTCAGCGAGCCACCGAAGTAAGCCAGTACCAGACCGATACCCAGCAGGAAACCGAAGTCACCCACGCGGTTAACCAGGAATGCCTTGAGGTTGGCATAAATGGCAGTCGGACGCTTGAACCAGAAGCCGATCAGGAGGTAGGACACCAGGCCGACTGCTTCCCAACCGAAGAACAGCTGGATGAAGTTGTTGCTCATCACCAGCATCAGCATCGAGAAGGTAAACAGCGAGATGTAGCTGAAGAAGCGCTGATAGCCCGGGTCTTCCTGCATGTAACCGATGGTGTAGATATGCACCATCAGCGACACGAAGGTCACCACGACCAGCATCATTGCTGTCAGCGAGTCCACCAGGAAGCCGACGGAGAACTCATAGCCCCCCACCGTCAGCCAGGTGTAGACCGGCGCGTTGAAAACTTCAGCCTGCCCCGTGAGGAAGGCATAAAGTACCTTGAAGGACAGGGCTGCCGAGACTGCCACGCCGAGAATGGTCACGACGTGGGAAGCGCGGCGGCCGATTGCCCATCCAAACAAGCCTGCGATGATGGACCCCACCAGAGGTGAGAGCGCTATCAGCAGGTATAAGCTTTTCATATCCATGCTTGTGTGCTTTGTAGTTTGGTAACCGGTTTGCCTTAGCCCTTGAGGCTGCCCAGGTCTTCAACGTTGATGGTCCGCATATTGCGGAACAGCACCACCAGAATGGCCAGGCCAATGGCCGATTCTGCCGCTGCTACCGTCAGGATGAAGAACACGAAAATCTGGCCTGCTGTATCGGACAGGTAATGCGAGAAGGCAATGAAGTTGAAATTCACTGCCAGCAGCATCAGTTCGATGGCCATCAACAGCACGATCAGGTTCTTCCGGTTCAGGAAAATCCCCAGCACGCTGATGGCAAACAGGATTGCGGCCAGCACCAGGAAGTGAGTTAGTGTCAGCACATTTCCTCCCTTATGTTGTTCGGCCGTCAGGCCTGTTGCTCACCGGACTCGGCAGTATCGGCCGCTTCCACGTTTTTCTCGGCTTGCATCTTCACGATGCGTACACGGTCCTGACTGCGAACCTTGACCTGATCGCCGGCATCCACCACCTTGGTATCCTTGCGGCTACGCTGGGTCAGACCAATGGCAGCCACCATGGCCACCAGCAGCACAACCGCAGCCAGCTCAAACGGCAGCAGGTAGGTGGTGTACAGCTGACGACCCAGCACCTTCACATTGCTGGCATCGGCTGCCAGCGCGGCACCGGCTTTGTAATCAGCCAGACCGGTGTGCGGATTGGTCAGGATCAGTACCATTTCGAAAGCCATGATGAGGCCGACAGTTGCCGCCACCGGGAAATTGCGCCAGAAACCCTCACGCAATTGCTCGATATTGATGTCCAGCATCATCACTACAAACAGGAACAGCACCATCACCGCGCCCACATAAACCAGTACCAGGGTAATGGCCAGGAACTCGGACTGCAGCAGCAGCCAGTGTCCGGAGCTGGTGAAGAAGGCCAGTACCAGATACAGCACGGCGTGTACCGGGTTCTTGGCAGTGACCACCCGAACCGCCGCAAACAGCAGAATGGCGGACAGGATGTAGAAAATAACCGTAGTCATGCTCATGAGGCCCCCTTAACGGTACTTGGCATCGGCTGCCTTGTTGGCAGCGATTTCGGCCTCGTACTTGTCACCTACCGCCAACAGCATCGGCTTGGTGTAGTAGAGGTCGCCACGTTTTTCACCGTGGTATTCGAAGATGTGCGTTTCGACGATGGCGTCGACCGGGCATGCTTCTTCGCAGAAACCGCAGAAAATGCACTTGGTCAAATCGATGTCATAACGCGAGGTACGGCGGGTGCCGTCTTCACGCTGTTCCGACTCGATCGAGATTGCCATTGCCGGGCACACCGCCTCGCACAATTTACAGGCAATGCAACGCTCTTCACCGTTGGCGTAACGACGCTGCGCATGCAGGCCGCGGAAGCGCGGGGAGATCGGCGTCTTCTCTTCCGGAAACTGGACGGTGATCTTGCGGGCAAAGAAATAACGCCCGGTCAGCATCAGGCCCTTGACCAGTTCCACCAGCAGGAAGGTTTTGAAAAAGTTGCGAATCGTATCCATGTTCTTTACCTATCCCCTCAGTTCCACAGCGACAGCGGGGTCATCATCCAGATACCCAGGACCAGGATCCACACCAGGGTAACCGGAATGAACACCTTCCAGCCCAGACGCATGATCTGGTCATAGCGATAACGCGGGAATGTCGCGCGGAACCACAGGAAGCAGAACAGCACAAACGCCATCTTCATGGCCAGCCAGAAGAAGCCGCCGGCACCCAAGAGACCCCAGCTGGCTGGGAAAGGCGACAGCCAGCCACCCAGGAACAGGATGGAAGTCAGGGCGGAAACCAGAATCATGTTGGCGTATTCGGCGAGGAAGAATACGGCGAATGCCATGCCGGAGTATTCCACGTGGAAACCGGCCACGATTTCGGATTCACCTTCAGCCACGTCAAACGGAGCACGGTTGGTTTCGGCCACACCGGAGATCAGGTAGACGATGAACAGCGGGAACAGCGGCAGCCAGTTCCAGGAGAACAGCGAACCACCTGCCATGCCGTGTGCCTGCTGCTTGACGATGTCAACCAGGTTCAGGCTGCTGGACACCATCAGTACGCCAACCAGTGCGAAGCCCATCGCCAGTTCGTAAGAAACGATCTGTGCGGCAGAGCGCATGGCACCAAGGAAGGAGTACTTGGAGTTACCAGCCCAGCCGGCCACGATGATGCCGTAAACACCAATCGACGACAGCGCCAGGATGTACAGCAAGGACGCATTGATGTTGGCCAGAACCAGCGTATCGCTGAAGGGAACCACAGCCCAGGCAGCCAGTGCCGGGCCGATGGCCAGCACCGGAGCCAGCAGGAACAAGCCCTTGCTGGACTGCGTCGGCAGGATGATTTCCTTCATCAGCAGCTTCAGGCCGTCAGCCAGCGGCTGCAGCAGGCCCAGCGGACCGACCCGGTTAGGGCCGATACGGATCTGCATGTAGCCAATGACCTTACGCTCGGCGTAGGTCAGATAAGCGACGGTAATCATCATCGGTGCCACGATGGCGATGATTTTCAGCAGGGTCCACACCGTGAGCCCCGCTTCATTACCGAGAATGCTTTGCAAGAACTCCATGTTTTACCCCTGTGAAAGCGCGATGGAATCGAACATGCCACCCAGACCAGCAGTCAGCGGGTGAGCTGTTGCCAGGCGCACCGTATCAGCCGGCAGACTGTCGTCGGCTTCAACCAGCACCTTCAGCTCGCCACTGCCCTGACGCAACACGGCCTGGGAACCGGCAGCCACATTCAGGCTGGCCAGCAGGCTGGAGTGCGCGGAGGCAACCGGCGCAGCTGCATCAGCAGTCTTCTGCAAGGACGGCGCACGGCGGCAGATGGCATCAGCCTGGTACAGCGGCACTTCGCCAATGCGCACCAGACCGGTGGTCACGGCTGCATTGATGGCCACATCGCCCAGTGCATTGCTGAGGGAGGATTCGATGGAACCCTTGGCCAGCAATTCGGCACGGACTTCTTCAGCACTGTTCTGCTCGAAGCCGGTCAGGCCCAGCATATTGCCCAGTACACGCAGTACCTTCCAGGCCGGACGTGTTTCGCCCAGCGGACGCACTACGCCGTTGAAGGACTGCAGCTTGCCTTCCATGTTGACGAAGGAACCGGCGGTCTCGGAGAACGGCGCGATCGGCAACAGCACGTCAGCGTAATCCAGCAGGCCTGCACCCTTGTAGGCGGTCAGCGCAATCACGGTGGCAGCCTGTTTCATGGCGGCTACCGCAGCTTGCGGATTGTAGCTGTCGGACTCGACTTCGGTGTTGAGCAGGAAGTAAGCCTTGCGCGGCGCGGCAATCATTGCAGCAGCATTCAGACCGGCAATTGCCGCAGTACCAAAGGCTGCGCGGTGCGGCAAGGCACCAACCAGTTCAGCACCGGTGCTGTTGGCAGCTTCAGCCAGCAGGCCGAAACGTGCGCCGGTCAGAGAGGAGATTTCCTGTACCAGCTTCAGCAGTTGCGCAAATGCCGGATGGTGTTGCGCTACATTACCCAGCACGATGGCAGCCGATTCGGCACCGGTCAGGCTGGCGGCAATGGCTTGCGCCTCGGCACCGACAGTAACGGCAGCCAGATCAACGGCGGTTTGAGCAGACTTGAGCTCAACCACAGCCTTCAGCACCTGGGCCAGCGCGTTAACCAGCGCCAGCGGCGATACGATCAGCTTGGCATTGACTGCGGTCAGCAGCGCATCGTCAGTCACGTGGATGACGTTGAGCGCACTGCCCTTCTTCACTGCCTGACGCAGGCGGGAAGCCAGCAGCGGCTGTTCCTTGCGTTGAGTGCTGCCCACAACCAGGATGGACTTGGCGGTGGTCAGCTCGACAATGCTGGAACCCAGCCATTGTGCGCCCTGCTGGGCGGCATCAGCCGAGAAGTCACTGCGACGCAGACGGTAGTCGATGTTGTTCACACCAAAGCTGCGAGCCAGCTTTTGTGCCAGATACAGTTCTTCGGTGGTGGAATGCGGACTGGTTAGGAAGCCGATGGCATCCTTGCCGTGATCGGCGGACACACCGTTCAGACCCTTGACCACGTAGGCCAGTGCGGTTTCCCAGTCGGTTTCGTGCCACTTGCCGTCAAACTTGATCATCGGCTTTTGCAGACGCTCGGCCGAATTCAGGCCTTCATACGAGAAGCGGTCGCGGTCGGCGATCCAGCATTCGTTGATGGCTTCGTTTTCCAGCGGCAGTACACGCATCACTTCGTTGGATTTCACCTGAACGATCAGGTTGGAACCCAGACCATCGTGCGGGCTGACCGACTTGCGGCGGGACAGCTCCCAGGCACGGGTGGTGTAGCGGAAAGGCTTGGATGTCAGCGCGCCAACCGGGCAGAGGTCGATGACGTTACCGGAGATTTCCGAATTAACGGTCTTGCCCAGGTAGGGCATGATTTCCGAGAATTCGCTACGGTTGGCCATGCCGATTTCCTGGAAGCCGCCGATTTCTTCGGTGAAGCGCACGCAGCGGGTGCAGTGAATGCAACGCGCCATTTCTTCAGCCGATACCAGCGGGCTCATGTCCTTGGCCACCACGGTGCGCTTTTCTTCCTGATAGCGCGAGGTGGAGTTGCCATAGCCCACGGCCAGATCCTGCAGCTGGCACTCGCCGCCCTGATCGCAGATCGGGCAATCCAGCGGGTGGTTGATCAGCAGGAATTCCATCACACCGGCTTGTGCCTTCTTGGCCAGGTCGGAATGGGTATGCACCTTCATACCGTCGGTCACCGGCGTAGCGCAGGCGGGCAGCGGCTTGGGTGCCTTTTCCACTTCAACCAGACACATGCGGCAGTTGGCCGCGATGGACAGTTTCTTGTGGTAGCAGAAGTGAGGGATGTGCGTACCCACGGAATGGGCGGCATCCATCACGGTACTGCCTTGCGGGACAGTCAGTTTTTTACCGTCGATTTCGATTTCAAGCATCGCTCAACACCATTTGTGGTCCACCAAGGGCTTCTTGTGTTCGATCAGATACTCGAACTCATTGCGGAAGTGCTTGGTGAAACTGCGAACCGGGAACACGGCAGCATCTGCCAGTGCACAGATGGTACGGCCGGCCATGTTATTGCCTACCGAATCCAGGAGCTCCAGATCACCCGGACGGCCTTCGCCGTTGGCGATGCGATGGATCACCTTGTACAGCCAGCCGGTGCCTTCGCGGCACGGCGTACACTGGCCGCAGGACTCTTCGTGATAGAAGTAGGCCAGACGCTCCAGCGCCTTCACCATACACACATCTTCATTCATCACGATGACAGCGCCAGAACCCAGCATGGAGCCGGCCTTGGAGATGCTGTCGTAGTCCATCGTGCATTGCATCATGACGTCGCCGGGCAATACCGGAGCGGACGAACCACCCGGAATCACTGCCTTCAGCTTCTTGCCATCACGCATGCCGCCTGCCATTTCCAGCAGTACCGAGAACGGGGTGCCCAGCGGAATCTCGTAGTTACCCGGACGATTCACGTGACCGGATACCGAGAACAGCTTGGTACCGCCATTGTTCGGCTTGCCCGCTTCCAGGAACTTCTGTGCACCATCACGGATGATGAAAGGCACGGAAGCGAAGGACTCGGTGTTGTTGATGGTGGTCGGCTTGCCGTACAGACCGAAGCTGGCCGGGAACGGCGGCTTGAAGCGCGGCTGGCCTTTTTTGCCTTCCAGCGATTCGAGCAGCGCGGTTTCTTCACCGCAGATGTAGGCGCCATAACCATGGTGGGCGAACAGATCGAAGCTGAAGTCGCTGCCGAGGATGTTCTTGCCCAGGAAACCAGCCTGACGCGCTTCATCCAGTGCGGCTTCGAACAGTTCGTACTCTTCGAAGATTTCACCGTGGATGTAGTTGTAGCCAGCCTTGGTACCCATGGCGTAGCCGGCGATGATCATGCCTTCGATCAGCGCATGCGGATTGAAACGCAGGATGTCTCGGTCCTTGAAAGTACCCGGCTCGCCCTCGTCGGTGTTGCACACCACGTATTTGTCGCCCGGGAAAGAGCGCGGCATGAAGCTCCACTTCAGGCCGGTGGGGAAGCCCGCACCGCCACGGCCGCGCAGACCGGAATTTTTCACTTCGGCGATCACGTCCTCTTGCGGCATCTTGGATTCGATGATGCGACGCAGGGCCTGGTAGCCGCCACGGGCCACGTAGGCCTCCAGCTTCCAGCAGTCCTGCGCAGAGGTGTCCACGCCGTCGAAAATCACACCATTGACGAAGATTGCCATCAGTTCAGCTCCGCCAGTTTCTTGTCGATTGCTTCGGGCGTCATGAAGCTGCACATCTTGTGGTTGTTCACCAGCAAGACCGGCGCATCGCCGCAGGCACCCATGCACTCCCCTTCCAGCAAGGTGTACTTGCCGTCAGCGCTGGTTTCGCCAATGGCGATGCCAAGCTTCTTGGAGATGTACTCGGCAGCATTTACGCCACCGGACAGGGCACAGGGCAGGTTGGTACAAACGGTAATCTTGTACTTGCCCACCGGCTTCATGTCGTACATGTTGTAGAAGGTGGCGACTTCATAGGCAGCTACCGGAGCGATATTCAGGTAGTTGGCAACGAATTCGATCACCTCGGTATTCAGGCAGCGCTCTTCCGGTGTCTTGCCGGTTTCCCGACGCTCCACCAGGGCAATGCGCAGCGCGCCCATTACCGCCGAACGGGCCTGGTCAGCCGGATACTTGGCGACTTCGCGGTCGATGGCGGCGAGTGATTGTGCGGATAGCATTAGCGGTCAATCTCCCCAAACACGATATCCTGGGTACCGATGATGGCCACCACGTCGGCAATCATGTGACCCGTTGCCATTTCATTCAGGGCTGCCAGATGGGCAAAACCCGGGGCACGGATTTTTAGTCGGTACGGTTTGTTGGCACCGTCGGATACCAGATAGATACCAAACTCACCCTTCGGATGTTCTACAGCGGCGTAGGCTTCACCTTCCGGCACATGCATGCCTTCGGTAAACAGCTTGAAGTGGTGAATCAGGTCTTCCATATTCGACTTCATGCCTTCGCGGGAAGGCGGAGCCACTTTATGGTTGTCGGTGATGACCGGGCCGGGATTGTCACGCAGCCATGCCACACATTGCTGGATGATGCGGTTGGACTGGCGCATTTCTTCCACGCGCACCAGATAACGGTCGTAGCTGTCACCCTTCTTGCCCACCGGGATATCGAAGTCCAGACGGTCGTATACGTCGTAGGGCTGCTTCTTTCGAAGGTCCCACTCGATGCCGGAACCACGCAGCATCGGGCCGGAGAAGCCCAGGTTCTTGGCACGTTCCGGACTGACCACGCCAATGTCCACGGTACGCTGCTTCCAGATACGGTTATCGGTCAGCAGGGTTTCGTATTCGTCAACGTAAGTCGGGAAACGCTTGGTGAAATCGTCGATGAAGTCCAGCATGGAGCCCTTGCGGCCTTCGTTCAGGCGCGCAAGTTCCTTGGCGTTCTTGATCTTGGATACGGTGTACTGCGGCATGGAGTCCGGCAGATCACGGTATACACCACCCGGGCGGAAGTAGGCAGCATGCATACGGGCACCGGACACGGCTTCATAGCAGTCCATCAGATCCTCACGCTCACGGAAAGCGTACAGGAACATGGTCATGGCGCCGATGTCGATGGCGTGAGCGCCAATCCACAGCAGGTGGTTCAGGATGCGGGTGATTTCAGCAAACATCACACGGATGTATTGCGCACGCAGCGGCACTTCGATTTGCAACAGCTTTTCGATGGCCAGGCAGTAGGCGTGCTCGTTGCACATCATGGATACGTAGTCGAGACGGTCCATATACGGCAAGGACTGGATGAAAGTCTTGCTTTCAGCCAGCTTCTCGGTACCGCGGTGCAACAGGCCAATGTGCGGGTCGGCACGCTGGATCACTTCGCCATCCAGCTCCAGCACCAGACGCAATACGCCGTGGGCTGCCGGGTGCTGAGGACCAAAGTTCAGCGTGTAGTTACGGATCTCAGCCACCGTAGTTCTCCTCACGAATGATGCGCGGAGTGATTTCGCGCGGTTCGATGGTGACCGGCTGGTAGATCACGCGCTGCTGGGTCGGGTCGTAACGCATTTCAACGTGACCGGACAGCGGGAAATCCTTGCGGAACGGATGGCCGACAAAGCCATAGTCGGTCAGGATGCGACGCAGGTCAGGGTGACCTTCAAACACGATGCCGTACAGGTCGAACGCTTCACGCTCGAACCAGTTAGCCGCATTCCAGATGGGGTTGACCGAGGCGAGCAGCGGGAAGCTGTCATCTTCGGCAAACACACGCAGACGAATACGGACATTGTGCTTGAGTGACAGCAGGTGGTAGACGGCGGCAAAGCGCGGGCCATCCCACGGCTCGTCACGGTAGGCACTGTAGTCCATACCGCACAGGTCGATCAGTTGTTCGAAGGAAAGTTCGGCATGATCACGCAGCGTGGTGGCCACGTCGGTCAGATCCGCCGCCTTGCAGACGATGGTCAGTTCATCGAGGGCCAGCGTGCTTGAAACAAGCTTGTCGCCCAGCACACGCTCGACGACCGATCCCAGTGCTTCCATTTTCTTGGAGGCCATAAGTGCTTACCTTATCGGGCGATGGTAGAGGTGCGTTTGATCTTGTTCTGCAGCTGGATGATGCCATACAGCAGTGCTTCGGCAGTCGGCGGACAGCCCGGCACATAGACATCGACCGGCACAATGCGGTCACAGCCACGGACGACAGAATAGGAATAGTGGTAGTAACCACCACCGTTGGCACAGGAACCCATGGAGATGACCCAGCGGGGCTCTGCCATCTGGTCATACACCTTGCGCAGCGCCGGTGCCATCTTGTTGCACAACGTACCAGCCACGATCATCAGGTCAGACTGACGGGGACTGGGGCGGAAAACGATGCCGAAACGGTCCAGGTCATAACGTGCGGCACCGGCATGCATCATCTCCACCGCACAGCATGCCAAGCCAAAGGTCATGGGCCACAGCGAACCGGTCCGGGTGTAGTTGATGAGCTTGTCGGCTGTCGTGGTCACGAAGCCTTTTTCCAGAATACCTTCTACTCCCATTCCAGCGCTCCCTTTTTCCACATGTAGACGAAGCCCAGCGTCAACACCGCCAGGAACTCCACCATTACACCAAAGCCATAGGCACCAAGTTCTTTCAGGACCACAGCCCAGGGAAACAGAAATGCAATTTCCAGATCGAACAGGATGAACAGAATGGCGATGAGGTAGTAGCGAACGTCAAACTTCATGCGTGCGTCTTCGAAGGCTTCGAATCCACACTCATAAGGAGAGAGTTTCTCAGGGTCGGGACGATTGGGTGCGAGGACCTTGCCAAGGACAATAGGACCTACGCCGACCAACAAACCGACGATGACAAACAACAGAATGGGAAAATAATTTTGCAGCATTTCCCGTACACCCCCAAAAAAAGGAGGAATTACCCTCCTTGGCTCCAAATAAAATAGGCCACCGGAATCCCGGTGGCCTATTTTTGAATGGTGGTGCCGACAGTGAGACTCGAACTCACACAGCCTACGGCCACTACCCCCTCAAGATAGCGTGTCTACCAATTTCACCATGTCGGCACTATATAACTTTACTGTCACTCCGGAATTTTTGATGTAGTACCCGAAGCTTTGCCAGTGGTTGCCCCGACCGGGATTTGCGGCGCAACTTGCTCAACTTTGCCACCCATCACACCCAGATCTGTTTTTCCGCCCCCCGACAGATAAACAAGGGTGAGACTCGTGGAGAAGAATACAACCGCTGCAATTGCAGTGGTTCTACTCAAGAAATTCGCAGAACCAGACGCACCAAACAGACTACCGGAAGCGCCGCTACCGAAAGCTGCACCCATATCCGCACCCTTGCCATGCTGCATGAGGACAAGGACGATGATCGTCACTGCGGAAAGGAGGTTTATAACCCAAATAAGCGTCTTAATAAGTTCCATACTATATCAATTTTCCTGCGGCCTGGCAAATCATCCTGAATGATCCGGCGTCCAGAGATGCCCCACCAACAAGGGCTCCGTCGACATTTTCTGTCTTCAGAATTGACTCGGCATTCTCTGCCTTTACACTGCCGCCGTAGAGGACGCGAATATTAGCCGAGGGCTTGGCATTTTGCAAGCACCACGTTTTGATTGCGGTATGAATCTCGGCAATCTGCTCCAGCGATGCCACCTTGCCGGTGCCGATCGCCCAGACGGGCTCATAAGCAATGACGTACTCGCTGTCGTTCACCTCGGACAGGATGGCCAGCTGGCTGAAAATCACATCCAGGTAC
>NZ_JAELUD010000335.1:0-253 GCF_016429185.1 Aquitalea sp. ASV11 | reverse complement strand
CCCCCCCCCCCCCCCCCCCCCCCCCCCCCCCCCCCCCCCCCCCCCCCCCCCCCCTTTTCAAGCAGAAGACGGCATACGCGATTATTGCGTTCGTCTCGTGGGCTCGGAGATGTGTATAAGAGACAGCAGCTGGCCTTCCGTCTGGCAGAAACTGCCTTGCAAGCGGGGGAGGCGGCCTTGCCCGGTCTGCCGCAGCTGGCACGGCTGGGCGCAATGCCGGCGGTGGAACTGAATGGGCCGACTTCTCCCTTTA
>NZ_JAELUD010000334.1:0-253 GCF_016429185.1 Aquitalea sp. ASV11 | reverse complement strand
AATCAAACACCCGCTCCGGCTGGCGCGGACGCGACAGCGTCACCGGGATGATTTCCGCGGCAAAGCGGCCCTGCTGCTGTGCGGCGTGCCAGCGTTGTTGCGATTGCAGGGCAAAGCAGTCCTGATCCTGTCTCTTATACACATCTCCGAGCCCACGAGACGAACGCAATAATCGCGTATGCCGTCTTCTGCTTGAAAAGGGGGGGGGGGGGGGGGGGGGGGGGGGGGGGGGGGGGGGGGGGGGGGGGGGGGG
>NZ_JAELUD010000333.1:0-253 GCF_016429185.1 Aquitalea sp. ASV11 | reverse complement strand
CCCCCCCCCCCCCCCCCCCCCCCCCCCCCCCCCCCCCCCCCCCCCCCCCCCCCCTTTTCAAGCAGAAGACGGCATACGCGATTATTGCGTTCGTCTCGTGGGCTCGGAGATGTGTATAAGAGACAGCTGCCGCCCAATCAACTGGTGGGCAAGGGCAATATGGGCATCATTGCCCGCCTGCAACAGGCAGACCCGGATTTCAGCTTCTGCTGCATTGTCGATTCTGCCGCCAACGTTGATGCACTCGGTGAAT
>NZ_JAELUD010000332.1:0-253 GCF_016429185.1 Aquitalea sp. ASV11 | reverse complement strand
CCCCCCCCCCCCCCCCCCCCCCCCCCCCCCCCCCCCCCCCCCCCCCCCCCCCACTTTTCAAGCAGAAGACGGCATACGCGATTATTGCGTTCGTCTCGTGGGCTCGGAGATGTGTATAAGAGACAGCCATTTGGCCGCGCCGGGGCTGGTGAGCAGTACCTGGCTGCCTGCGGCCAGATCGATATCCAGCGTCAGCCTGTCGCCGCCAGCCATGCCGCCCGGAGGATGCACCACAATGTGCTGGCACTGGCCA
>NZ_JAELUD010000037.1:0-41702 GCF_016429185.1 Aquitalea sp. ASV11 | reverse complement strand
GAGAGGCCGACATAAGAAAGATACAGCCGCTGGCGGGCCGACAGGATGGCTTCCAGAAACAGGTAGCGGTCGTCAAAGCGGCGCGAACGGTCGCCCCGGCGCGGGTGGCGCGCCACCAGGTCGAAGCTGACCGGGCGCTCGTCACGTGGATAAGCCCCGTCATTCATGCCGATCAGGCACAGCACCTTGAAGGGGATGGAACGCATCGGCACCATGGCGCAGAAGGTGACGCCGCCGGACAAGAAGCCCAGCGGCGAGGCCATGGTGAGCTTGCGTTGCAGCCAGTCGCGCAATACCGGCAGGCTGAAGGCCTGGGTAAAACCGGCCATGGCGGCATCGTCCACCAGTTCCTGCAGCGCATCGCGTACCACGCCCAGCGCGGCTTCGCCTTCGTCATCCACGGCAAACAGCCGGTCTATGCCTTCCAGCAGACGCAACGCCCAGTCGGCGGCATTGGCTGGCGTGGCCCAGCTGACCGCCAGCTCATCCAGCACGGCATAACAGTTGGCAAAGCGGGCCAGCACCTCAGAGAGCTGCCCGCCCGCGCCCCCCTGGGGCAGCAAGTCGGCAAACAGGCCGCTGTCATCCCCGGCCATGGCCGGTGGCAGGATGCTGCCCAACAGCAGACGGTCCAGCCCCCAGCGCCAGGTAAACAGCGGGTCGGCCGGCAGGCCCAGTGCCGCCTTGTGCGCGGCATCGCGGCCCCAGCGGATGCCGCTCTGCCGCACCCAGTCCTGGATGAAGGGCAGGTCTTCGGCTTGCAGGCCAAAGCGTTGCAACAGTGCCGGGCTGTCCAGCAAGGCCAGCACCTGATCGGCAGCAAAGCGCGAATCCAGCAACTGCAACAGCGTGCCGATGGCGGCCAGCAAAGGCTCTTCGCGCTCCACCTGACGGTCGGCAATGGCATAGGGCAGGCTGGGTGCATCGTCGCGCTTGCCAAACACCGCGTCGATATACGGGGCATAGCTGTTGATGTCCGGTGTCAGCACGGCAATGTCGGCGCTGCTCAGCGAGGGGTCTTCCGCCAGCATGGCCAGCAGGCGGTCTTTCAGCACTTCCAGTTCGCGCATGGGGCCGTGGGTGGCATGCAACTCCACCGAGCCGTCATCCGCCGCCAGCCACTGGCCATCCTCGCCCGGCATCTGCAATTGCAGGATGTCGCGCTGCAAGCGCGCCAGCAGGCTGTCACCGGCCGGTTCGGCAAACAGGGGCCGGGCGTCCAGCTCGGCATCGGCGGCAATCAGCTCGAAAAAGTCACGCCCCTGCTTGCCCAGCGAAGCCAGCAAGGGGTGACCTTCGGTGGCGAACAGATCGCCCTTTTCACGCAGCTTGAGCTTGCGCCGGTTATCGACAATATCGCCCCAGTAGGCTTCACAGGGATTGAGGGTGAACAGGCAGACATCGGTCAGCTCGGCCAGCCGCTTGATCAGCGCCAGATACATCGGCGCCAGGCTGGCAATGCCGAACAGGGTGATGCGCTCCGGCAGGTGTTCCGGTCGCAAGGCAGCAAAGAATTCATCCAGCATGCGTACACGGTGACGTCCCGGGTCCTGCAAGGCCAATTGCTGCCATAGCGCGGCCTGCCAGGCTTCGTCATCACCCAGGTCCAGCCGTTCTCCTGCTTCCCAGGAGCGGATCCAGTCCGGGCGGAACACCAGGTACTGGTCGAAAATATCAGCCACCTTGCCAGCCAGCTCAAACGCAGCGGCCTCGCCACCGGCAGCATAGCGCTGCAAGGGGGCAAACACCTCGCCTTGCAGGGTGGGCAGCAGTTCCATCAGGCGCCAGCTCAGCACTTCCGGGCTGAACGATGACTTGCGCGGCAAACCGGGAATGGCCTGTTGCATCAGCCGCCAGGCAAAGGCAGCCGGCAAGACAAAGTCGGTATTGGCGGCAATGCCGCATTGCTGCGCCAGGTCCAGCGTCATCCAGCGCCCCATGCCCCGGCTTTGCACGATCACCGTTTCGGCAGCAAACGGGTCGCTCAGCGGCTGTGCCTGCAACATGGCGGCATAAAGCTGGCCCAATTGCTCCAGACGATTGGACTGATAGAGAAAAAGCATGGTCGGGAACGCTGATGAAACGAAGGCTTCAGTGTACCATCAGCCTTTGGCCCCCATCACCCAATGCATAAGGCATAAATGGCAGACACAGGCATGAACACTTACCAGATTCTCAAACACGCCCACATGGGCATGGCCTATCTCACCATCACCCTGTTCGCGCTGCGTGGCGGGCTGATGCTGGCCGACAAACAGCAAATCCTGGCCAGCAAGCTGCTGCGCATCCTGCCGCACGTGATTGATACCGCGCTGCTGGCACTGGGCATCACCCTGGTGGTGGTGGGCGGCTGGCCGCTGCTGCAAACGCCATGGTTGCTGGCCAAGATAGCCGGCCTGCTGGCTTATGTGGCGCTGGGTACCATTGCGCTGAAACGCGGCCGCACCAAGCAGATACGCAGCATCGCCCTGCTCTGTGCGCTGCTGGTGGTGGCGTATATCGTGCTGGTGGCCAAGACCAAGCTGGTGCTGCCGTTCTGACCCGGCCACCCGGATGAGGGATGGCCTGTGCCATCCCGGCCACTCCCCACTCCCCACTCCCCATCCAGCCGCTTGACCCAGAACAAGTCCCGCGCTGCAACGCTCTGCTAATGTCTGGCGGTTTCAATTGCCGACATTTTGCCATCATGCCTGCCACACGCCCCCTGCCGGAGCTGGTTTGTCCGGCGGGCAGCCTGCCTGCCCTCAAGGCAGCCGTGGATAACGGTGCCGACACCGTCTACCTCGGCCTGAAAAACGATACCAATGCCCGTAACTTTGCCGGGCTGAATTTTGACGACCGCACCGCCCGCGAAGGCATCCACTACGCGCACCAGCATGGCCGCAAGGTGCTGCTGGCCATCAACACCTATGCCCAGGGCGGCGACATCAGCCGCTGGCATCGCGCCATCGACGAAGGGGCGGCACTGGGCGTGGACGCCATCATCCTGGCCGACATCGGCCTGATGAAATACGCGCGCGACCGTTACCCGGACCTGCGCCTGCACATGTCGGTGCAAAGCTCCGCCACCAATTACGAAGCCATCAAGCTGGCCCAGGACATGTTCGACATCCGCCGCGCTGTCCTGCCGCGCGTGCTGACGCTGGATCAGGTCAAGCAGGTGATCGACCACACCAATGTGGAAATCGAAGTATTCGGCTTTGGCAGCCTGTGCGTGATGGTGGAAGGCCGCTGCCTGCTGTCCAGCTATGCCACCGGCGAATCACCCAACAGCCATGGCGTGTGCTCGCCAGCCAAGTTCGTGCGCTGGGAACATGGCCAGCAAGCACTGGGAGCAAGGCTGAACGGCATCCTGATTGACGAATACCAGCAGGGCGAACCGGCGGGCTACCCCACCTTGTGCAAAGGCCGCTTTGAAGTGGAAGGCGATACCTATTACGCCCTGGAAGAACCCACCAGCCTGAACGTGATGAGCATGCTGCCGCAGATCATCGACATCGGCGTGGCTGCCATCAAGGTGGAAGGCCGCCAGCGCAGCCCGGCCTACGTGGCCCAGGTCACCCGCACCCTGCGCGAGGCGCTGGATGCAGCAGGCCGGGACAAGCAGCGCTTTGCCGTCAAGCCCGCCTGGACCCAGGCCCTGTCCAAGCTGGCGGAAGGCCAGCAGCAGACGCTGGGTGCCTACAACCGGCCCTGGAAATGACATACCGTGTGCCGGCGGGCAAGCTGCCATGCCGGCCTCACAAGCAGGCCTGATATGAAAAAATTGCAACTGACACTGGGCCCGGTACTGTTTTACTGGTCCCGCGACGATATCCTGCGCTTTTACAGCGAGGCCGCCGACTGGCCGCTGGAAACCATTTATCTGGGCGAGGCGGTCTGTTCGCGCCGCCAGCAATTGCGCGGCCAGGACTGGATCAGCCTGGGACACGAACTGGCCCAGAGCGGACGCCAGGTGGTGCTGTCCAGCCAGGCGCTGATTGAAAGCGAATCCGACTTGCGCCGCCTGCGCAAGCTGGTGGAAAACGGCGAACTGCAGCTGGAAGCCAATGATCTGGGCGCAGCCCGTCTGGCACAACAACAAGGCCAGCCCTTTGTTGCCGGTCATCACCTCAACATCTACAACGCCGACACCCTGGCCTTGATCCGCTCACTGGGCGCGCGGCGCTGGATTCCACCGGTGGAAATGGACCGCGACACCCTGTCTGCCGTGCTGGGCCAGGCGGCGTTCAATGGCGTGCAGATCGAAACCGAGTTGTTTGCCTGGGGCAGGCTGCCACTGGCACTCTCCGCGCGCTGCTTCACCGCGCGGCATTACAACCTGTCCAAGGACGACTGCCAGTTCCGCTGCATGGAGCACCCGGACGGCCTGCGCCTGAACACGCGCGAACAACAGGCCTTCCTCACCATCAACGGCATCCAGACCATGTCCGACGGCTGCCAGTCCCTGCTGCCACACCTGGCCGACATCAGCGCCATGGGCATTACCGCCCTGCGCATCAGCCCGCAGTGGCAACACACGGCCCAGGTAGTACAGGGCTACCAGCAGGCTGTTGCTGCCATCGAATCACGCACTACCAGCGAAGTGGACCTCAGCCCGTATTCCGACAGCCTGCTGGTGGACGGTTACTGGCGCGGCAGTGCCGGCATTAGCGCCATAGGAGAAACCCGCCATGCACATTCCTGACCTGACCCTGCCGGCAAAGCTGGCCAGCATACTGGGCAAACTGCCCAGCACACCGCCCTGCTGGGCGCTGGTCACCACGCTGAACCAACTGAAAAAGCGCGACATCCTGCCGGTAGACATGAGCCTGCTGGCCGGGCACAGCTTTGAAGTCCATATCCTGGATGCCGACATGCGCCTGCGCTTCACCGCAGACGACGCGCGTTTCAGCGTGGACAGCAGCCCATCAGAACCCGACCTGCGCCTGGCGGCCAACCTGGCCGACTTTGCCCGCATGATGCTGCGCGAAGAAGACCCGGACACCCTGTTCTTCAACCGCAAACTGGTGATTGAAGGGGATACCGAGCTGGGGCTGATCGTGAAGAACCTGCTGGACAGCGTGGACTGGAGCGCCACACCGCTGCAACGCTTCATGGCTGTGTAGACGGGTCTGACAGACAAACAGCAAAAAGCCCGGCATATGCCGGGCTTTGTTTATTAGCAAACAGACTGGCATCAGCCCATGAGCTGCGCTGCTGCCTTGCGTTTGGCGGACAAATCCAGCCCCGGCAGATCCGCCATGATATCCGGATGATCCGCCAGCTTCTCCACCACGAAGTCCACAAAGACGCGGGTACGCGGCGCGATGTGGTCGCGATGCGGGAAGCAGATGTAAATGGAACGCTCCAGCGACACCACGTCGGTCAGTACCGGCTCCAGCTCACCGCTGCGGATCAGGTGCACCACCTCGTGCCCAGGCAGCTGTGCCACACCCATGCCCAGACGGGCCAGCTCACACACGGCTTCCATCTCGTTCAGGGTATAAGTACCCGTCACTTCCAGCGGAATGCGCTCACCGCGGCGGTCGAACTCCCACTTGTACAGGCGGCCTGAGGTAGGAAACTGGAAGTTGATGCAATCATGATTGCTCAGTTCTTCGGTGGTTTCCGGGCGGCCATGCTTGTCCCAATACTCGGGTGAAGCCACCACATACTGCGGAATCTGCGCCAGGTTACGCGCCACCATGCGGCTATCCGGCATCATGCCGATACGCACGCCGACATCATAACCATCTTCGATCAAATCGCTGAAATGGTCGTCCAGGCCAAAAAACACCCGCACCTTGGGATAGCGTTCGCAAAATTCGCCCATGATGGGAAGAATGAAACGACGGCCAAAGGAGTTGGGCATGCTCACGCGCAGATGGCCGGCCGGCTCGTCACGACTGGCCTTGAGCTGGTTGATGGCCGAATCCAGATTGTTCACCGGTCCACGGCACTGGGCGTAGAAACGACGACCATCCTCGGTCAGCGTCAACTGCCTGGTGGTCCGGTTGAACAGACGCACCTCCAGCTCCTGCTCCAGTCGGGCAATGCTTTGACTGATAGCCGCCGGCGATACGCCGAGTTTTCTTGCAGCATCCGAGAAACTGCCGTTCTCGGCGGTGGTCATGAAGACCATCAAAGCTTTTAAAGTATCCATAGCAGAAACGTTCCCTGAGCGGCATTAAACCCATACGGCTGCTTTGATGAAGACCATCCCCGCCCCAGCCACATGATTTGCCAGCTTCATTATTAAGTAGTTCTTCTTTAAAAAGCGTACACCAGTTCCAGTGAATAATGAAGTTTGACTTTCCTTTCCGCGCTGAAATACCAGTAATCTGTTTCAAATTTCACAAACCGGTTCGGTCTGCCCATGCAGGCAGCGCAGAATCAGGCTTCACTTTCAAAAATAAACACTCAGTTTCACGTCAAATTTCCAAGCGTACCCATCAAGTGATAGCAGGGAAAACGGGCTTGGCAACAGCCTTTTGATCAAGATTGTGCAATCAGTTACCCAACCCTCTCTCTACGCAATCCTTGATCATGTCATGACTGCGTACCGGCATCTTGCACTCGTCAGCCCTCCACTCACCATGCTTTTGATCAAGAGCGATGCGGGTAGCATTCACCCCCGTGACGCAGGCTGCACGGAAAGAGATGCGACAAGCCATCCAGGAATCGACTTGATTGCCGGAAATTCCGTTCAAAACAGCCAGAAATTTCCTCCAAATCCCAGCAAGTACAGAGAAATTACTTATTCAGCATGCCGATCGCTCTACTTGGCATTCTGCCCACTGGTTTCACTTGCCAAGTGCTTAATACACTCCAGATCAACCAGCAACCATCGCAATGGAGCCAGGCACGATGTCACGGAGCCACCTCTTGATGATTAACGCTGGAACGTTAGAAGCGGACCACCGTCCTGACCACCCGACAATGAAGGTCACGTCATCATGCACAGCAAGCTTCCGTTCACGCAGCCGCTACCGGCCAACCTGACCCCATCCAGCCAGAAAACCCTGCTGGAGTGGATACACGATGCAGGGCAGATAGAAACCGAAAACGAATTCAAACTCTATCTGGACCACCTGCAGACCCAACTGCCCACCAAGCACATGGTGATTACCCTTGGGCGCATCAACCAGCACCAGCAGTTGCAGCGGGTGGAAAAGGTGGTCAATGTCAGTTTTCCCGAAGACTGGGTATCCCATTACATGGATCACAACTACATCAGTTGCGACCCCATCCTGCGCTCGGTCATGGGTCAGGGGCCCATTCACTGGGCGGACAAGTTTTCCCGCGCCAAGGGACAGCAGGAAAAGCAGTTCATCCAGGAACTCAATTCCATCGGCATGGGCAACGGGGTAAGTTTCAGCGCACTGTCCGAGCGCCAGAACCTCGTTTGCGTACTGTCGGTTTCCGGCAGTGAAATCGGCAAGGACAGCCAACTGACAGAAATGCTGAATGCCTTGTTGCTGCATTTGCGCCAGGCAGCAGGCCGGGTGGCCAATCTGGCCCCGGCAGCACCGGCCACCATGCCGCTGTCCCAGCGTGAATTCGACATTTTCCACTGGATGAGCCATGGCAAGACCAACTGGGAAATTGCCACCATTCTGGGCATCAGCGAGCGTACGGTGAAATTCCACGTCGCCAATATCATCCGCAAGCTCAATGCCAACAACCGGACCCACGCCATCGTGATTGGCCTGCAACTTGGCCTGACCTCGGTTGCCGGTGTGACATGAGCATCTGGCAAGTAGGCAGATACCGTCTAAAAGCCAGTAAACATCGCAGCAACTGCTGAGTAGAATCGCCAGACCGATTGCAGTCATGCGCTTGTACAAGCCGGGTGATTGCAGGAGGTGTTTCTATCTGCAAGTCTCTTTTGATTGACCCATGCACTCACCTGAAAGATTCGGCCCCGTCCCCACGGGGCCTTTTTTTGTCTGGATGCATGTGGCGGCGTCCCCTCCCCCGGCCCGCTTGCGCAGTCTGCACTGCAACGCGCAAACATGACAAAACCCTGTCACAAGCCAGGGCGATTTGTTACAGTCCCAGCTCTTGCTGATTCCTTTGCCTGCCGGCCATGAATGCCTTTACCAGCTGTAACCCCGCCACCGCAGAAGTGGTATTTACCCGTCCGGGCTGGAGCCGGGACCAACTCGACCATACCCTGGATCGCCTGAAAGCCGCCCAATCGCGCTGGGCATCGCTCCCGGTGGCGCAACGCGCCGAACACCTGCTGCAGCTGGCAACCCAGCTGGAAGCACATCGCGAGCAACTGGCGGCACTGGTTACACTGGAAGTCGGCAAGCGCACGGCAGAGTGCCTGGCGGAAATCGACAAATCGGCCCAGCTGATCCGCTATTACGCCGAACTGGCGCCCACCCTGCTGGCACCGCAAGCCATTCCTACCCAGGCCAGCCAGAGCGGCGTGGCATTTGAACCCTTGGGCTGTGTGCTGGCCGTGATGCCGTGGAATTATCCGATCTGGCAACTACTGCGTTTTGCCGTGCCGGCCCTGATGGCGGGTAACACCTGCCTGGTCAAACCGGCCCCTTCGGTGCCGCAATGCACACAGTTGCTGCTGGAACTGGTCCGGGCAGCCGGGCTGGATTGCCTGGATATTGCCTGGATCGATCACGAGCTGGTTGAAGAAGCCATCCGGCGCAGCGATGCAGTGGCCTTTACCGGCTCCACCCATACCGGACGCATCATTGCCAGTCTGGCCGGCAAGCATCTGAAAAAAACGGTGCTGGAACTGGGCGGCAGCAATCCTTTCATCGTGCTGGCCGATGCCGATGTGGAAGCCGCGGCGCAAGATGCCGTCAACTCGCGCTTTCGCGATGCCGGGCAAAGCTGCAACGCGGCCAAACGCATGATTGTGGTACCGGAAATTGCTGAAGCCTTTGTCTCCGCCTTTGTCGAGGCTGCCAGCCAGTTGCGCCCCGGCGACCCGCGCCATCCGGCCACTACGCTGTCCCCCCTCACCCGCGGTGACCTGCGCGAAGCCCTGCATGCGCAGGTGATGGATGCCTGTCATCAGGGTGCCAGCCTGTTGCTGGGAGGACAGCTGCCACCTCCGCCGGGCTTTTTCTACCCGGCCACGGTGCTGGACCATGTCAATGCGTCCTGCCGCGTGTATCACGAAGAAGTATTCGGCCCGGTGGCCAGCATCCTGCGTGCACGGGATGAGGCCGATGCCATCCGGCTGGCCAATGACACGCCTTTTGGCCTGGGCGCTTCCATCTACACCGCCGATACCGCCCATGGCTGGGAGCTGGCGCGCCAGCTGGAAGTGGGCAGTGTGTTCATCAACCGCCATACCAGTTCCGATTTGCGCCTGCCATTTGGTGGTGTGAAGGCGTCTGGCTATGGCCGTGAATTGTCCGAATTCGGCCTGTACGAATTCGTCAATGTCAAAACCTACTGGCAAAAATAGTTTCGGCCAGCCGCAGCCCGCTGGCTCGCCGCTGCGTTCAGCTTGTGCGATATCGTTCATGATGAAGTCTTGCATTCTCCGTCCCGGCAGCCTGGCCGTACTGATACTGCTGTGTTGTCTGGGCTACTTTCTGCTCATCGCCTGCGCCCCCGGTCTGTTAGTGGGCAGTGTGGCGGGCTGGCCGCGCAGCATCTTGCTGGCCCTGCTGCTGTTTGCACTGTTTCTGGCCATTACCGTATGGCAGGTTGGTGTCAGCGACCGGAAGCAATCCGAATGACGGCAGCCAGTATGTTTTTTCTGCTGTTTGTCGCCTCCAGCCTGTTGTTGACCCTGTTTGCGGCCAGACGCACCCACTCTTCCGGTGATTTCTATACCGCCGGCGGGCAGCTACCTGCCTGGCAAAACGGTTTGGCACTGGCAGGAGACTATCTGTCGGCCGCCGCCTTTCTGGGTGCCATCGGCATGTATGTGGGCCAGGGCTACGATTCACTGGTTTATGCCGTGGGTACGCTGGCCGGCTGGCCCCTCTTGATGCTGTTGCTGGCCGACAAGCTGCGCGCACTGGGACGTTACAGCGTGGCGGAAGTACTCAACAGCCGCTTTGACGACCCGCGCGTACGCCTGCTGGGCATCATCAGCTCGCTGACAGTGACGGTGTGCTATCTGATCGTGCAACTGGTTGGCGCAGGCAAATTGCTGCAATTGCTGTTTGGCCTGCCCTATCTGTTTTCCGTGGGGCTGGTCATCGTGCTGATGGTGCTGCAGGTGGCGCTGGGCGGCATGCTGGCCACCAGCTGGATCCAGATGGTCAAGGCCGTGCTGATGTTGCTGTGTGCGCTGGTGCTGGCCGGAGGTGTCTTGTCCCGCTTCGGTTTCAGTGCGTCTGCCTTGTTTGCCCGCGTCGCGCAAATCGACCACGGCCAGTTGCTGCTGCCAGGCAAATCACTGGCCAATCCGGTGGAGGCGCTATCGCTGGGGCTGGGGCTCAGCCTCGGCCTGCTGGGGCTGCCGCATGTGCTGATGCGCTTTTTCACCGTAGCCGACAGCAGGGCCGCACGTCGTTCGGCTGGCTGGGCGACCTGCCTGATCGGCCTGTTCTTCTGCCTCAACATCATCATTGGCTATGGTGCGCTGGTCCTGCTGGCTCCGGAAAGCCGCTTTCACGACGCGGCAGGCAAACTGCTGGGCGGCGGCAATATGGCGGCGCTGCATCTGGCCAGCCTGCTGGGTGGCAACTGGTTGCAAGCGCTGATTGCAGGGGTGGCCTTTGCCACCATTCTGGCAGTGGTGGCCGGCCTGGCCATCAGCGGTGCCAGTACCATCAGCCACGACCTGTACGCGCTGTGGCTATGCCATGGCAAGGCCGATCCCAAGCGCGAATGGCAGCTGTCGCGGCTGGCCAGTGTAGTGCTTGGCGTGGTGGCACTGCTGCTGTCCAGCAGCTTCCAGAACCTGAACATTGCCTTTCTGGTAGGGCTGGCCTTTGCCATCGCCGCGTCCAGCAATTTCCCGGTACTGTTGCTGGGCCTGTACTGGCCTGGGCTGCGCGTGGCCGGCGTGCTGGCTGGCGGCTATGGTGGCATGCTGGCCGCCCTGCTTTGCATCCTGACCGGACCTGCAGTCTGGGTGGGCATGCTGGGCCATGCACACCCGCTGTTCCCTTATGCCAATCCGGCCTTGTTTTGCGTCCCTTTCGCCTTTGTTGCCGCTTGGCTGGCCTCCGCAGGCTGGCGGTGGGTGAAGCCCGTTGACGGCAATGGCACAGGCGCAGACACTGCATCTGGCCACGGCAACTGAACAAGCATCATCAACATCACAACAAGACCTCACGACATGACCACTCTTACCCTGTACGGCAACTGTTTTTCCGGACACAGCTACAAAGTCCGCCTGGCGCTGATGCTGGCCGATGTTTCCCATGACTACGTGCATGTGGACCTGGCCTTGCCACGTGCCGAGCGGCCGGAAGACTTCCGCGCCGCCAGCCGCTTCGGCGAAGTACCGGTACTGGTGGCCGATGGCACACCGATGTGCCAGTCCAATGCCATCCTGCAATGGCTGGCCGATAGCTATGGTCGACTGGATGGTGCGCCGGGCGAGCGCCAGCTGGTGCGCGAATGGCTGTGCTGGGAAAGCAACCGCATCGGCTTTTCCCTGCCTAACCTGCGCCTGGCGCGCAAGTTCTTCCCGCAACCGGCCGAGGTCACCACCTGGCTGGAACAAAGGGTGAAGGCAGACCTGAACGAGCTGGAAAGCACGCTGAGCCATCATGCCTACCTGATTGGCAGCACGCTGACCATTGCCGACCTGTCCGCCAGCGCCTATCTGTGGTGGCTGGGCGATGCCGGGCTGGATATCGCAGCCTGGCCGCACGTGGCTGCCTGGCTGGAACGCATCTGCCAGTTGCCCGGCTGGCAGCATCCGGACGAGCTGATGGCCGCGGAAATTCCGGACTGAGACGCACAACACACCATGGCCCACTCCTTGTTTCTTGCTGATGTCAGCGCCATTGTCGGTGCCGCCCATGTACTGACCCGGCCTGAAGATACCGCACCCTACACGCTGGACTACCGTCGCCGCTATCAGGGCCAGCCCCTGGCCGTGGTGTTGCCGGGCAGTACCGCCGAAGTGGCGACCCTGTTGCAGCTGTGCCAGCGCCAGCAGGTAGCCGTGGTGCCGCAAGGCGGCAACACCTCGACTTGCGGTGCGGCCACGCCGGATGGTTCCGGACAGCAACTGGTGGTGGCCATGCAGCGCCTCAACCGCCTGCGCGCCATCGACACCGCCAACAACAGCATCACGGTGGAAGCCGGCATGACGCTGGCCACGCTGCAACAACTGGCCGCCGATGCCGACCGGCTGTTTCCACTGTCGCTGGCCAGTGAGGGCAGCTGCCAGATTGGCGGCAACCTGTCGACCAATGCCGGCGGGCTGGCGGTGCTGCGCTACGGCACCATGCGCGAATTGACGCTGGGGCTGGAAGTGGTGCTGCCCGATGGCCGCGTGCTGCACCAGCTGTCCGGCCTGCGCAAGGACACCAGCGGGCTGGACGTGAAGCAGCTGTTCATCGGCGCAGAAGGTCAGCTGGGGCTGATTACTGCCGCCACGCTCAAGCTGTTCCCTCGGCCCACTGCCCACGCCACCGCCTGGCTGGGCGTGGATGGCAGCCAGGCTGCCATCGACCTGCTGTCCGCCTTGCGCCAGGCCTTTGGCGACCGGCTGACCACCTTTGAAATCATGTCGCAGCCCTGCCAGCAGCTGCTGGAAAAATACCATCCGGGCCAGTTGCCCTTCATCCAGCCGTGGGCGGTGTTAATGGAGCTGTCCGACAGTGGCGACAGTCATCCGCTGCAACAGCAGCTGGTGGAATGGCTGAGCACGCAACAGCTGGTCGATGGCGTACTGGCGCACAGCGAAGCCGAGCGTCAGCAACTGTGGCAGCTGCGCGAAGCCATGTCGGAAACCCAGAAGCGCGACGGTGCCAGCATCAAGCACGATATCGGCGTGCCCAGTTCCGCCATTCCGGCCTTCCTGGCCGAATGCGAAGCGGCACTGCGCGCAGCGTTTCCGGGCGTGCGCATCATCGCCTTTGGCCATGCCGGTGACGGCAACCTGCACTACAACATCAGCTACACCCGGCCTGACAACGCAGAACTGTTCGCCGACGAAGCCAGCGTCAATGCCATTGTTTACGATCTGGTCTACCGCCATCAGGGCACACTGGCAGCAGAGCACGGCGTGGGCCAGCTCAAGGGCCACTGGCTGCAACGCTATCAGGACCCGGTGGCCTTGCAGCTGATGCAAGGGGTCAAGCAGCTGCTGGACCCGCAGGGGCTGATGAACCCGGGCAAGTGGCTGTCGCCCGCCCGTCGCTGAGACATCAGGCTGCAGGCTGTGCCAGCTCGGCAGCAAGACGGCTGATCAGCCCGGCCCAATCCCCTGCAGCCTGCTGACGGCGCAGGCGCATGGCGGGATACCAGACACTGGTTTCGCCCTGCCAGCCCCAGCGCCAGTCGGTGTGGTGCCAGGACAAGAGCAGCCAGGTAGGCAAGCCCAGACTGGCGGCCAGATGCGCCATGGCGGTATCCACCGTCACCAGGCCATCCAGCCCGCTCAGTACCGCCGCGGTGGCGGCCAGATCATGCAGCCCGTTTTCCCCTGCCTGCCAGTTGGCAAACCCCGCCAGCCATTGCTGCTCGGCGGCCTGCACCGGCAATTGCAGGCTGGTCCATTCCACAGCGGGCAAGGTCAGCAAGGGTTCCAGCAGTCGCACATCGGGCAGTGAACGGTGATGGTCGAACGGATGACGGGCATGCCCGCGCCATACCAGACCCAGCTTGCGTGGCCGCGTAGCCGGCTGCGCCCTGCCGGCTGACGGCATCACAAAACGGGCTGGCACCACAGCCGCCGGGTCGGCAGCCAGCCAGTGCGGCAGGCTCATGGCAAATACATGGCAGTCATGCACGGGCAAGTCCATGTCCAGTCGCTGCATGGCTAGCCAGTCCACCGGGTAGTCCAGCTGCAGGGTTTGCAGCAGGCGTAACAATTCGGGACGGCATACCACGGTCAAACGGGCGGGCTGCAGCAAGGGCAGATAGCGACAGAATTGCAGCGCATCACCCAGCCCTTGTTCGAACCACAACAGCAGGTGTTTCCCCGTCAGTGCCTCACCCTGCCAGCGCGGCGAAGCTATCTGCGGCACACCGGCGCTGCCCGGCGTACGTTGCAAGCGGGCTTCCAGCAGCGGCCAGCCTTCGTCCCAGCGTTGTTGCGACAGCAGCAGATAGCCCAGGTTTTGCCGGAAGCGCGGCTGCTGCGGGGCCAGTTGCACTGCCGTACGCAAGGCTTGCTCTGCAGCATTGGCCAGGCGTAATTCGCTGCAGGCCATGCCCAAAGCGTCGTGCAAGGACGCCGCTGCCGGATGGTGTGCAATACCCTGCTGCAGCAGCACATGCGCGGCCTCTGCCTTGCCCTGCAGCAACAGGCCATTGGCCTGATTCAGCCAGATTTCCGCCGGTGGGTCTGGCTGTTGCAAGGCCTGCTGTAGCAGGCTGTCAGCCTGGGGCCAACGGTGTTGCTGCTGGTACAGCAGCGCCAGGTTGTTGAGGGCAACCAGGTGATGCGGGTCTTGCTGCAGCAACTGCTCCCAGCAGGCCTCGGCAGCGGCAGGGTTGCCCAGCTGCTGATGACACTGCGCCAGCCCGGTCAGAGCAGCGCTATCGTGTGGCTGCACGCGCAGCAATGCTTCCCAGCAAGCTTGCGCTGCGTCCGGCCTGCCGCCATCGGCCAGCAGACTGGCCAGATTGCCGAGGCTTGCCGGGTGGTCTGGCTGACGCTGCAATTCGGCGCGGTAATGCTGTTCGGCCCGTTCCGGCTGACCGGTTTCCGCGTACAGGCAGCCCAGGTTGTAATGGGCATCGGCCACGCGGGCATCCAGCTGCAAAGCCTGCTGCCAGCATTGTTCGGCCAGTTCGCCCTGCCCCAGCCGGGCCGCGCAGACACCCAGCAGGTTCCACACCGGTGCATTGTCCGGCTCGGCCTGCAAACAGGCCTGAGCCGCCTGCAAGGCAGCGGGCAGATTGTGTTCCGCCAGCAAGGTGGCGGCCCGCAAGGCCAGCGGGGACAAGTTCATGGCAGCGCTCCTGATCGATGCTGCCATGCATCCGGCACATCAGCAGCCCCGCCATTGTAAAAGCCTACAAGTGGAATTTGGCAAACTGGCCATTCATTTGTCCGGCCTTGTCGGCCAGCCCCTGCAAGGTATGGCTGGCTTGTTGCAGCATGTCATCGTTCTCCAGCACCCGGCTGTTGATCTGCTCGGAGCTTTGCGCAATCAGCGTACTGGCATTGTGCTGCTCCTGGGTGGAATGGGAGATTTCCGACATCTTGCTCACCACGTCCTGCATGGAATGGCGGATGGACTGGATATTGGCCACCGCATCACGCGTCAGTTGCACGCCATCATTCACCACATGCACCGTGCGCTGGACGTCGTCCACCGCCTTGCCGGTTTCGGTACGGATGGCGCTGACCATGCCGGCAATTTCCACCGTGGCCTGGGCGGTGCGTTCCGCCAGTTTGCGCACTTCGTCGGCCACCACGGCAAAGCCACGACCTTGTTCACCGGCACGGGCGGCCTCGATGGCAGCATTGAGCGCCAAAAGATTGGTTTGATCGGCAATATCGCGAATCACCTCGGTAATGCCGGAAATCTGCTGCGAGCGCTGCTCCAGCGCAGCCAGCATGCCTTCCAGCGCGCACACCGACTGGCCGGTGCTTTCCATGCCGCTGGCCAGCTGATGCATGCCGTTGGCCCCGGCATCCAGGCCCTGGCCGGTACGGGTGGCCAGCACCGCGGCTTCACGCGCGTGGTCGGCAATCTGGGCAATGCTGACCGTAATCTGCTCCAGCGTGGCCGCACTGCTGGAGGACATATCGGAAATACCACGCGCCCGCTCGGCCACCTCGCCCACCTGTCCGGATACCTGGCTCACGCCCACCACCACCCCACCCGCATCGTCGCGCAGCCCGCGGAACAGCCTGCCCAGCTGCTCGACAAACTGGTTGAAAGCCGTCGCCGTGGCGGCAATTTCATCCTGACCTGTTATTTTCAGCCGCAGGGTCAGGTCACCTTCGCCGTGGGCAATATCCTGCATGGCCTGTTGCAATGCCACCAGCCCGCCCAGCATGCGTCCCAGCAGCACCCCGGCCAATGGAATCAACAGCACGAAGATCAGCGCACTCAAGCCGGCTACGGTCAGCAACAGGGTATTGAGCGGCGCCAGAATGTCAGCGCGGTGCGTGGCGAGGCCAATCAGCCAGTCACTTCCCGGGATGCGCTGTATCGATAACAGCATGTCCTGACCATCCAGCTCCACCTGCTGCAGGCTTTGGCTGCCCGCCAGCTCGGCCAGCCGGGCAGCATTCAGCGTTGGTGCCAGCGTGCTGATGGGCTTGAGCGTAAGCCCGGCCTGCGGATGCGCCAGGATGGTGCCCTTGCCGTCGGTGATGAAGGCATAGCCATTGCCCCTGACTTTCAAGGACAGTACCGACTGCACCAGGCTATCGACAAACACATCACCACCGGCCACCCCGACTGGCTTGCCCCCTTGCAGGATGGGCGCCGCCACCGTGATGGTGAGCTTCTTGCTGGCTTCATCCACGTAGGGTTCGGTCACCACCGGCTTGCCTGCGGACAATGCCTGCTGATACCAGTCGCGCGTGGTGACCTTGTAGTCGGCAGGTGCCTGCCAGTCATCGGAAAACACCGAGCGGCCATCGGCAAAACCCGCGTAATTGACATTGAAGCCAGCGCGCGCACCTACCTTGAGAAAGCGCAGGGCATCGGCCTGTGTGGCCACCTCGGCCTGGGCGGCGATTTCCTGTTTCTTTTCATCCAGCCAGGTTTTCACCACGCTGCCCTGCCCTTTCAGCGCGGAGTCGAATTCATGGTTCAGGCCATTGAGGATTTCGCCGCGCATCTGGATGAATACGATCAGCACCAGCACCAGCCCGAACACCGCCATCAGCAAGGCATTGAATACAATAAGTTTACTGCGCAAGGATTTCATTTTTTCCCCCTGGCGAAAATGGTGATGCCCCAAGCATGAACGCAAGCGCTTTGTGGCAACGGACACCTGTCTGCCAACAATCTTGACATTAAATTATGAAATACTTATTTACATTTTGATCCAGAACAGCAAAGCGGCTTTGCAGCAGGCGTGCAGAACGCAAGAAAGAGGGGCAGGGAGAACGACAGGCAAAAAAAATCCCCTGAGGGTTCTCAGGGGCCAACACGAGGAAGAAACATCTGGCTGGGGTTGCCAGCTTGATGCTTCGAGGGGCTAACACCACAAAAGGTCTTGCGACCTTCAGTGCGATGCACAATTTAGCGCAAATGCTCTATTCTGTCCATTCAATTCAGCAGCTTAGACCCGCTAACAAAACCTCCGCTCCTGCGTTGCGCCTCCTTGCCGTACTTTTTGTACTGTCTGCGTCGGCGCGCCTGGGCCCGGGTTCTCTACGCGCTTTTGTCAGCAGCTGTCAGCACTCAAGCCCACTGGTAATCCTTGAACATTTCACGCAGTTTCATCTTTTGCAATTTGCCGGTGGCGGTGTGCGGCAGCTCATCCAGGAACACCACATCGTCCGGCGTCCACCACTTGGCGATCTTGCCTTCATAAAAGCCGATCAACTCTTCGCGGGTCGCGCTGGCACCGGGCTTGAGCACCACCACCATCAGCGGGCGTTCGTCCCACTTGGGATGCACCACGCCGATGGCGGCGGCCTCGGCCACCGCCGGGTGTCCCACCAGGATGTTTTCCAGTTCGATGGAGCTGATCCATTCACCGCCGGACTTGATCACGTCCTTGGTGCGGTCGGTAATCTTCATGTAGCCGTCACGGTCGATGGTGACCACGTCGCCGGTATTGAACCAGCCGTCCTCGGTATGGGAATCGTCCAGTTCGCGCTTGAAGTAGCGCGACAGCACCCAGGAACCCTTCACCTGCAAATTGCCGAAGGCCACACCATCGTTGGGCAGCGGCTTGCCTTCGTCATCGACAATGCGGATGGCCACGCCGTAAATGGGACGGCCCTGCTTGGTTTGCAGTGCACGTAGTGTCGGTGTGTCGCAGCCGTTGTGCTTGAATTTGGGCGTACTGGTGGTGCCACAGGGCGACAATTCAGTCATGCCCCACAGCTGGCGCAGTTCGGCACCATGTTCGGCCAGTTGGTCCACCATGCTTTCCGGCGCAGCCGAACCGCCGACAATCACCCGCTTGAGGCTGTGAATCTTGAGGTGGTTCTTCTGGCAGTGCTGCAACAGCATCATCCAGATGGTGGGCACGCCTGCCGCCATGGTGACGCCTTCGGTCTCGATCAGCTCGTACAGATTGACGCCGTCCATCTTGGGGCCGGGCAACACCAGCTTGGCCCCGTTCATGGTGCAGCTGTAGGGCAGGCCCCAGCCATTGACGTGGAACATCGGTACCACCGGCATGATGGCACCCTGGGCCGAGATATCCAGACTGTCCGGCAGCGAACTGGCAAAGGCATGCAGCACGGTGGAGCGGTGCGAATACAGCACACCCTTGGGATTGCCGGTAGTGCCCGAGGTGTAACACAGGCTGGAAGCGGTGTTTTCGTCGAAGTCCGGCCACTGGTAGTGGTCGCTATGGCTGTTGACCAGGTCTTCGTAGCACAACAGGTTGTCCAGTGTGGACTCGCGCGGCATGTGGGCGCGGTCGGTCAGCAGGACAAAGTGCTGCACGGTGGTCAGTTCGGCGGCAATCTGCTCCACCACCGACAGAAAGCTCAGGTCGAACATCAGTACCTTGTCTTCGCCGTGATTGATGATGTAGCTGATCTGCTCGGCAAACAGGCGCGGATTGACCGTGTGACAAATGGCCCCGGAACCGGAGGTGGCAAAGTAGATTTCGTAGTGGCGGTAGCCGTTCCACGCCAGCGTGCCCACGGTATCGCCATGCCCTACTCCAAGGCCAGCCAGCGCATTGGCCAGTTGCCGGCTGCGGCGTGCTGCCTCGCGGTAGGTGTAGCGGTGAATCGGGCCTTCCACGGTACGCGACACGATTTCACTGTCGCCATGATAGGTTTCGGCATGTTGCAGCAAGGCGGAGATCAGCAGCGGCTGCTCCATCATTTGTCCACGCATCTTGTTCCCCTCTATTGTCGTGGTTTGTGAGTCCATCAAAAGACCATATGCATTTCATGGCGAGGGCTCCAATCATTTTTTCTGATGCAATCCGGAAAGAGCTGCTGATGAAAACGGATGTTTCCATTCATGACATTTGAAACATCCGAGCGCTTGCTTGGTTCGTCAATGGAGGAGATGCCGGACAGTAGCGGCATTGCGGCGAATGTGCAGCACAGGACGCGTGCTGCTTGCAGGACTGGCGCAAAGCCAGCTGGAAAGCTTGTTTCCAGCTGGCAGATTTTCAGCTGTCATTTACATGCAACAGCTGATGCGTTTTAGCTTTTCACTGGCCGCTTGGCCAGCATGCGTTGCAAGGTGCGTCGGTGCATGCCCATGGAGCGGGCAGTAGCGGAAATATTGCCATCATGTTCGTTCAGCACCCGTTGCAGATGCTCCCAGGTGACACGACGCAGCGACATGGGCTGCGGGGATAATGGCAACTCCGGGTTGGCTGCCACTTGCTGGAAAGCCGCCAGGATATCCTCCACGCTGGCCGGCTTGGCCAGATACTGCACCGCGCCCAGCTTGGTGGCTTCCACCGCAGTGGCAATGCTGGCATAACCGGTGAGCACCACCACCGCAGCCTGCGGGTAGCGCTGGCGCAAGTCCGGCAACAAGCGCAAGCCGCTTTCCCCTTCCAGATTCAGGTCCAGCACGATGCGCAGCGGCGGCTCATCGCGCAGCTGCAAGGCTTGCGCGCCGTCCGCCGCACATTCCACCCGGAAGCCGCGCCGGCCCAGCGAACGCGCCAGCACGCTGCTGAAGGCCTCGTCATCATCCACCAGCAAAAAATCCAGAGCCATGCTCATTCCTCCAGCCGCAAGGGCAGGCGTACACAGGCGTGCACGCCACCCTCCGGTCGGTTATCCAAGGTCAGCGTACCGTTCAGCCGCGCCAGCGTGGCATGGCTGAGCATCACGCCCAGCCCCATTCCCGCCGGTTTGTCGGATGTCAGCGGTGCCAGGCCGGCGCGTTGCAACTGCGCGGCAGACAGACAGCCAACCGGATTGATGATGTCCAGTTGCAGCCAGTTGCCGGACAGCGCGGCCGTCACCGTCAAGGCACCGCCGCCGGCTTCGGCTGCATTATTGATGAGGTTGAAAAACGCCGGCCAGAACGCGGCATCCAGCCGTACCAGCGGGTCCGGCCCGGCAGCAGCCTGCCATTGCAGCTGGACATCCGGCCGCAAGCTGCGCCAGCCGGACAGCTGCTGGGCCAGCGTGGCAAACAGCGGCTGGGCGTTATCGCTCTGGGCAATACCCTGCTTCAAGCGGCTGAGTGCCTGGGCACAACTGCCCAGCTGGGCGCGCATCAGGCGCAGATCCTCTTGCAGGTTCGCATCCGCCGCATATTGTTGCAGCATGTCATCCACCAGCAGGCTGAGGGTGTTGATGGGGGTGGACAGGGAGTGGGCGGCACCGGCCGCCTGCATGCCCACTGCCAGCAGTTGTTCATCGCGCAACTGGGTTTCCCGTGCAGCGGCCAGCGCGGCCTCCCGTACTGCCAGTTGACGGGCCAGCCAGGACACAAAGCTGGTGATCAGCAGCGCTGACAGGGCAAAAGTCAGCCACATCCCCACCAGATGCAGGGAAAAGGCATAGGCGGCATCACTGCCCTGCAAGGGCCAGGGCAAATGCCAGGCAAACAGCAAGGCATAGGCCAGCATGCTGAGCAGTGACAGTCCCCAGGCAAACAGCCCCGGCGACAACAAGGCGGCAAACAGCACCGGCGGCAAATACAGGGAGGCCAGCGGATTGGCCGCACCGCCGCTGAAGGCCAGACACTCGGTCAGCGCCAGCACGTCGGCCAGCAGGCCCAGGCGCAGCATCAGCAAGGGCGAGCCATGACGCGTCACATTGCGGCCAAGGATGAAGTTGAACCCTGCCAGGGTGGCCAGCGCCTGCAACAGCAGCAGCCAGGGCAAACTCAGGCCGCTGGCCGCGCACAGCAGCAGCAAGACAAGGCCGGCAGCCAGCATCAGCCAGCGCAAACGGGCAATCAGGCGCACCGCATCGGGCAGGTCGGCCACCAGGCGCGCAGAAGAAGATAATAATTGGGCCAGCATGGCCGACACTTTAGCATTCCGCCGCCGGATTGGTGGCTGCGACATAATGCCGCACCACCGTCTGCGCATGGCTCGTCGCCATCGCGACAGTCTGCTAGTCTTGCAACACTTTTTGTCGAACGCGTGCGGATGAAACATTTGAAACTTGCAGGCTGCGGCCTGACCCTGTTTATTGCGCTGGGGCCGCTGGTGGGCTTGCTGGCGACCGGCGTCATGCCCATGCTCGCCTACATGCTGGGTGCCTTACCCGCGGCCTTGGCCGGTGTGTTACTGGTGCTGTTGCGACTGTCGCTGGAGGCCAGCATCAGCCAGTGGCAAACGCGCTGGCCGCGCTGGCGTCTGCTGTTGCTGGCTGCATTGCCCGGCGCACTGATAGGCGGGGTCATCACCCTGTATTACAGCCGCTGGCTGCAACCTGCCTTGTACGACCCGGTGTTCAACTATTATGTTGGCGCAGTGGCCGGCGCGGTGTGCAATGCACTGTACTGGCACTTGCCTGCCACCAGCACGGGTGGCAAGCCTGCCTGAACAACTGGCTGCGACAAAAAGAAAGCCCGCCTGGTCGGGGCGGGCCATCACACCTTGGAGTGTGCCGTTGCAGGGGGCAAAACCTGTCATCCGGCATTGCTTGCTACCTTAAAGCCCTTGACGGCCCATGACAATGCGACAGATTGTCGCAGCGACTCACCCCTGCTGCCGCAGCGTGACACGCAATCCGCCCTCATCCCGGTTGCTCAGTTGCATGTGCAGCCCGTGCAAGCTGGCAATGCGCTCGACAATCGACAAACCCAGCCCGCTACCGGGCATTTCCTGCCCCGGCGGGCGGAAAAAACGCTCGTGCACCCGTGAAAGCCACTGGGCTTCAATACCCGGTCCATTGTCCTGCACCACCACTTCATCCGCCGACAGCAGCAGTTCGACCCGGCTGCCCGCCGGGCAGTAGCGCACTGCATTGTCCAGCAGATTGCGCAATAACAGCGTCAGCAAGGTGGCATCGCCGCTCAATGGCAATACCGCTTCCGGGCGTGTCTGCCAGTGGGTTTCCAGCACCGTGTCTTTTGTGGCAGCCGCAGCAGTCACGTCGCTTAGCGCATCACGGCTGACTTGCTGCCAGTCCACCGGCTGACGGCTTGGCAATCCCTGCATGGGGTCCAGCCGGGAGAGTGCCAGCAGCTGCGCCAGCAGGCGGGTGGCGCGCTGTATGCCCAGCTGCAATTGCTGCAGGGCATGTTGTCGTCCGGCTTCGTCCGGCATCAGTGCCATCACCTCGGCCTGCACCTGCAGGGCAGCCAGCGGGGTACGCAACTCATGGGCGGCATCGGCGGTGAAACGCCGTTCATGCTCCATGGCCTCGGCAATGCGGGCAAACAGGGCATTGAGTGCCTGCACCATGGGCAGCACTTCACCGGGCACGTTTTCCGACAATGGCGTGCTGTCCAGCGCACTGCGCCGGCCCAGTTCGCCTGCCACCTGCTGCAAGGGCCGCAAGCCTTTGCGCACCGCCCACAAAATCAGCAACAACAGCACCGGCAGCCCAAGCAACCAGGGCAGAAGCTGCCCTTCTATTACCTTGATGACCACCTCGTGGCGCAGCTTCTGCCGCTGACCGACGGCTACCAGTCGCGTGCCATCCGGCGCAGGCAGATAAAACAGACGCCATTCATCCTTGCCGTCATCACCGCGCACGCTGTAAAAGCCACGCCGGCCGGCATCAAAGGTAAAGCGCCGCCCCTTGCCATCGCTCAGCAGCAGGTTGCCGTCGGCATTCCACACGGCAAGGCCGATGTCGTCGTCCTCGGCTTCACCGCGATCACCGCCACGGATCAGCTTTTTGGTTTTGGGCAGCAAGGGCAGGTCGTCACCATGCTCGCCCATGTTCACGATCAGCAACTGACGAGCAAACAAGGTCAGTTGCGTGTCGTACAGTTCGTCCACTTCGTGGTGCGCCACATAGGCCGCCACCCCGGTGGACACCAGCCAGATCAGGGGCACGGTCACCAGCAGCAGAATGGCCAGGCGCCGTTGCAAGGTAGGCTGGCGTGTCATGCCGGTTCACCCAGTGCATAACCCACCCCGCGCTGGGTGCGGATGAATGCCGCGCCCAGTTTCTTGCGCAGGTGGTGCACATACACTTCCACCGCATTGCTTTCCAGCTCCTGCCCCCAGCCATACAGTTTTTCTTCGATCAGCTCGCGTGGCAGCACCCGGTCCTTGCTGGACAGCAGCAGCTCCAGCAAGGCCAGCTCACGGGCGGTCAGCTCCAATGGCACCTCGCCCAGCCAGGCCGTGCGCGCCACCGGGTCCATGCTCACCCGGCCATGACTCAGGCGATTGCTGGTCTGGCCGTGGCGGCGGCGGATCAAGGCGCGCAGCCGGGCAGCCACTTCACTGAGCGCAAAGGGTTTGACCAGATAGTCATCGGCACCGGCATCCAGCCCCTTGAGCCGGTCGTCCAGCGCATCACGCGCCGTCAATACCAGCACCGGCACGTCCTGCCCGGCCTTGCGCCAGGTGGTCAGGATATCCATGCCGTCCATGCCCGGCAGGCCCAGGTCCAGCACCACGGCATCAAACGGCGCAGCCGTCAGCGCCGCCAGTCCGTCACGCCCCTGACGAAACCAGTCCACTGCGAAGCCCAGCTGGCTCAGTCCCATTTTCAGGCCATCGCCAATCAGCGGGTCATCTTCCACCACCAGTATGCGCATGTTGATTTCCTTGTCTCTAACGCCACCACAGCCGACTGGCTGCCCTATTGCAACACGATCCCCGCCCCCAAAACCATGGCGCTGATCAAGCGAGCCCCAGCCAGGCTTGCGCCAGTAAAGCACAACTGCCTTAAACCCGACTTAAACCGCCTGCGTCATGCAGCCGTCACCAAAGCCTCATCGCCCCGTCATCTGTCCCATGCAGCATGGCGCTGTACACCACGGTAGAACGGACCCGATATGCAGCCCGCCACCGACACTGTCAAACCGCGCCACTACCGCGCCATCTGGATTTCCGACGTCCATCTGGGCACTGCCGGCTGTCGCGCCGACCATCTGCTGGACTTTCTCAAGCACAACGAATCCGACCACCTCTATCTGGTGGGCGATATCGTTGACGGCTGGCAGCTGAAGAAATCCTGGTACTGGAAGCAAAGCCACAACGATGTGGTGCAGAAAGTACTACGCAAGGCGCGCAAGGGCTGTCAGGTGGTATACGTACCGGGCAACCATGACGAAGCCGCCCGTCATTACACCGGGCTGGATTTCGGCGGCATTGCCATCCGGCGCGAAGCAGAGCACATCACCGCCGACGGCAAACGTCTGCTCATCATCCACGGCGACGAATTCGATGGCGTCATCCAGCACATCAAGTGGCTGGCCTATGTGGGCGACTCGCTCTACACCGTCATCCTGCAACTGAATCGCGGCTTCAACTGGCTGCGCAAACAGCTGGATCTGCCTTACTGGTCGCTGTCGCAATACCTCAAGCACAAGGTGAAGAACGCGGTGAACTTCATCAGTGACTTTGAAAAAATCCTGGCCGGAGAAGCACGCCGCCGCCATTACGACGGGGTGATCTGCGGTCACATCCACAAGGCAGAAATCCGCGACATCGACGGGGTACTGTACGGCAACAGTGGCGACTGGGTGGAAAGCCTGTCAGCCCTGGTTGAACATGCCGATGGCCGACTGGAAGTGGTGTACTGGACCACACTGCTGAGCCAGCCGGAGAAAACCAGCCGGAAAGCACGCGCGTCCCAGAACGAACCACACAGCGGCATTGAACACACACCGCCAGGCCAGCCCGGCATTCCCGCACCGCAACCTGTGCAATACCACGGCAACACCTCTTCCCATTCCGACCCCAGCCAGGAGACCCCATGCGCATCCTGATCGTGACCGACGCCTGGCAGCCCCAGGTCAACGGCGTAGTCCGCACCCTGACCGAAACCTGCCGCGAACTGACTGCCTTCGGGCATCAGGTTGAAATGATCACCCCGCTGGAATTCCACACTCTGCCCTGCCCCACCTACCCGGACATCCGGCTGTCCATATTGCCTTACCGCCAGGTGGCACAACGCATCGCCGCACTGGCGCCGCATGCCATCCACATCGCCACGGAAGGCCCGCTTGGTCTGGCCGCCCGCCGTTACTGCCTGCGCCACAAGCTACAGTTCACCACGGCTTATCACACCCGTTTTCCGGAATACATCGCCGCCCGCACCCGCCTGCCGCTATCCATCAGCTATGCCTGGATGCGTCGCTTCCACAATGCAGGCGCTGCCACCATGGTGCCCACCCAGTCCATTGCCGACGACCTGCGTGCCCGCGGCTTTGACAAGGTAGTGCTGTGGAGCCGCGGCGTGGACATCGGCATGTTCAGTCCGGGTGAACGTGACCGGCTGGAAGAAAGCCGTGCGCCGCGCTTTGTCTATATCGGGCGCGTGGCGGTGGAAAAAAACATCGAGGCTTTCCTGAAACTGGACCTGCCCGGCAGCAAATGGGTGGTGGGGGATGGCCCGCTGCTGTCCCGGCTGCAACGCGAATACCCGGAAGTCCACTTTGCCGGTGTGTTTCCCCAGCCCGAGCTGGCACGCTTCTACCGCGCCGCGGATGTCTTTGTTTTCCCCAGCCTGACCGACACCTTTGGCTTGGTACTGCTGGAAGCCATGGCCTGTGGCACACCGGTAGCCGCTTATCCGGTAGCCGGACCGCGCGATGTGGTGGGCCACAGCGGAGCTGGCGTATTGCACGACGATCTGCGTCATGCTTGCCTGGAAGCGCTCAAACTGGACCGTGAGCATGTGCGGACCGTGGCCGAGCGATATTCCTGGGCTGCCGCCACCCGTCAGTTCGAGCGACACCTGCATCCCAATCAGCCAGCACAAGTGGCCAGGCTGGAAGCGCAGACCGGCTGAGTCGCCAGCCTGGCCTGCGTTGCAAAATCGCAGCGCTGGCCAAGCCTTCACTGGCAAACTGCCAGAACAATGGCATAGAAAAAACAACGCCGGGGCCGAAAAAAAACTTGAGTCCGCCAATGTCAGGCCTATACTGAAATCATTCAGTAACAGGGAGGGTTTGGGATGAGTCATTGGCCGGATTCCGACAACCTTGTTCACACCGGCGTTCAGAACCCATCACCTTTTCAGGTTTGATGGCGGGCAGTTCAAGCTTGCCCGGGAGCGCAGCAAGCGTCCATTGCGGATGCATCAGACGACAGGTAGTCGGTACGCCAGACACGAAACAACAGACTTTGCTAAAGCATGATGAGTAAACCGGGAAGAAATTCCCCTCTGCGCCGCCGTAACAGGTAGCGAGCATGATGTTACCGCCCAGACGAAACCGGGCAGCACTACCGTAACATCAGTTGTTTGAGGCTTATCTTGTGCTGTGCATACAGCCTGTTCTTTGGTAGACCTGCAAGGCTGCAGTCAAGAGCATCGTTGGCAGACATGTTCGGGGCCAGGCAGGGTGAAGACTTGTATGTGATGTTTGCGTTATCCCGCAAATCCTTCTTTTCAAGCATGCAGTGACACACCACAGAGGGCGGCCGGTCAAGCCGCCCTCTTTCTATTCCTGCTTCTCTATCCCTGCGCCTGCTTCAACCTGTCGATCACCGCCCGCGCCAGATGCTGCGTACTCACCCCCGGCGAAATCACATCCGGTGTGGCAATACCATCCTGCAAGGTCGCCAGAACCGCCTGTTCCACTCTCATGGCCAAGTCGGCACGCTGCCACCAGATGCGCAGCAGCATGGCAGCACTGAGAATGGCCGCCAGCGGATTGGCAATGCCCTGTCCGGCAATATCCGGGGCAGAACCATGCACCGGCTCGGCAATGGCGGCCGTCACGCCCAGATTCAGCGATGGTGCCAGCCCCAAACCACCGGCAAAAGCGGCGACCAGGTCTGACAGGATATCGCCGTACAGATTGGGAGCCAGCAGCATGTCAAAACTTTCCGGAGACTGCGCCAGACGCATGGCCGCGGTATCCACCAGCATTTCATCCACGACAATTTCCGGATATTCCCGCGCCACCTCGCGGGCACAGTCGCGAAACAAGCCATCGGTGCGTGGCAGGATGTTCGCCTTGTGGATGATGGTGATGCGCTGACGGCCGGCATGTCTGGCCAGTTCAAACGCACTTCTGGCAACACGGAGTGATGCAGTACGCGTGATGCGCTTGATGGCAACCGCCACTTCGCCATCGGACTGCTCGTCCCCAACGTAAAGGTCTTCGGTATTTTCCCGGACGATGATCAGGTCGATTCCCTGCCGGCACACCGTCAGCGGCAGGCTGAGCGTGGGACGGATATTGGCATGACAGCCCAGCTCGCGCCGCAACTGGACAATGGGGGAGCGATACCCTTCAACCAGTTGCATGGGAGAACTCACCGCCCCGAAAAACACGGCACCACACTCGCGCGCAGCCTCCAGCGTCTTGTCCGGCAAGGCCCTGCCCTGGCGCCGGAAGGTTTCCCAGCCGGCATCGGCAAACACCAGTTGCAAACCTGGCAGCACCGCTTGCAGCACACCCACGGCAACGGGAACCACCTCGTGGCCGATCCCGTCTCCGGGAATCACACACAGCTTCATTGCTTGCTCCGCTTTCTGTCAGCAGGACAGCAGATTGTACGCGTCCAGCTTTGCACCATACAAAAAAGATGACATCAGAATGGCAAATCGGCATCTGGCTGTACACTGTCTGACAACAGCCGCCTGGATACAGTTTTATGCACTAGCGCAGCGCGCGATACAATTCGCTGATCTAAATCAACGCATTGCTAAGAACAAACAGGAATAAACACAGCGGAAAGAAATCGTTAGGGCTGCCCCACTCTTTAAGGTAACATCCTGTTCCAGTTGACTTTCCCGCCGTATGCCCGCCATAGCATGCCAAAAGCTGTTGCAGGCTTTGCGTCGTGGCGATTTGATCATTATGTTTTATGACATAGTGAGAACAGCTAGCAATGTTTAGTCAAGCGTCCCTGAAAAGGGTAAAATCGCCGCAACCACTCATTCCTTGATTTCTATTGGATAGCGAGCAGCAATTTATATGTCCTCCCCCAATTTGACCGCTGAAAAGGTTTTGTCGGTTCACCACTGGAACGACACCCTGTTCACCTTCACCTGCACCCGCGATGCCGGCCTGCGCTTCATCAACGGCCAATTCGTCATGATCGGCCTGGAAGTAAACGGCAAGCCGCTGATGCGCGCCTACTCCATTGTCAGCTCCAACTACGAAGAGCATCTGGAGTTTTACAGCATCAAGGTACAAGACGGCCCGCTGACCTCCAAACTGCAACACCTGCAAGTTGGCGACACCGTGCTGATCAGCAAAAAGCCCACCGGCACCCTGGTACAAGACAACCTGCTGCCGGGCAAGAACCTGTATCTGTTGTCCACCGGTACCGGCCTGGCACCGTTCATGTCCATCATCAAGGACCCGGAAGTCTACGAACGCTACGACAAAGTCATCCTGACCCACGGCGTACGCTGGGTGAATGAGCTGGGCTATCACGACTACATCACCAAAGAACTGCCGGAAAACGAGTTCTTTGGCGACATCGTGAAAGAAAAGCTGATTTACTATCCGACCGTTACCCGCGAACCGTTCCGCAATCAGGGCCGCCTGACCGACCTGATCACCAACGGCAAGATGTGCGCCGACATCGGCCTGCCGCAGCTGAACCCGGAAAACGACCGCGTGCTGATCTGCGGTAGCCCGTCCATGCTGCACGACCTGTGCGAAATCCTGAATGGCATGGGTTTCAAGGAATCGCCGCGTATGGGCGAACCGGGCGACTACGCCATCGAACGTGCTTTTGTGGAAAAGTGATTCCGCTTTTTCCTGGGAAATGACAAAACGCCATCCAGCCGGATGGCGTTTTTCTTTGCCGGTACACCAAGGCAGTGGCATCAGCGGAAATGGCAGATGCAAAAAAGGGAGGCCGAAGCCTCCCTTTTCTTATTGCGAGCCAGACGCTGACGTCTGATTAGTTTGCTGCGGAAGCCGGAGCGGCTTTCTTGGCAGCGTGCTTTTTAGCGTGATGTTTTTTGGCAGCGTGCTTCTTGGCCGGAGCGGAAGCGTCAGCAGCCTGGGCTTTCTGAGCGGAAGCTTCTACTTTCTTGGCAGCATGCTTTTTGGCGTGGTGCTTTTTGGCAGCCTTTTTAGCCGGTGCGGAAGCGTCAGCAGCCTGGGCTTTTTGAGCGGAAGCTTCTACTTTCTTGGCAGCATGCTTTTTGGCGTGGTGCTTTTTGGCAGCCTTTTTAGCCGGTGCGGAAGCGTCAGCAGCCTGGGCTTTCTGAGCGGAAGCGTCTACTTTCTTGGCAGCATGCTTTTTGGCGTGGTGCTTTTTGGCAGCCTTTTTAGCCGGTGCGGAAGCGTCAGCAGCCTGGGCCTTCTGAGCGGAAGCGTCTACTTTCTTGGCAGCGTGCTTTTTGGCGTGGTGCTTTTTCACAGCCTTTTTAGCTGGTGCGGAAGCGTCAGCAGCCTGGGCTTTCTGAGCGGAAGCGTCTACTTTCTTGGCAGCGTGCTTTTTGGCGTGATGCTTTTTCACAGCCTTCTTAGCCGGTGCGGAAGCATCAGCAGCCTGGGCTTTCTGAGCGGAAGCGTCTACTTTCTTGGCAGCGTGCTTTTTGGCGTGATGCTTTTTCACAGCCTTTTTAGCCGGTGCGGAAGCATCAGCAGCCTGGGCTTTCTGAGCGGAAGCGTCTACTTTCTTGGCAGCGTGCTTTTTGGCGTGATGCTTTTTGGCAGCCTTTTTAGCCGGAGCGGAAGCGTCAGCAGCCTGGGCTTTCTGAGCGGAAGCTTCTACCTTCTTCACGCCTTTCTTGGCGTGGTGAATCTTGGCAGCTTTGGCTTTCGGTGCGGAAGCAGCAGCCGGAGCGGAAGCGTTGGTGGCGGCGAAACCAGCAGCGGAGCTCAGACCGAAGGCGGCAGACAAAACGAGCAGGGTCAGTTTTTTCATGTTGCGTTCTCCAATATCAAGTGGGGAGTGTTCTTTCCGAGACACCGCAGTGGTGTTTCCATGAGTCGTATCCTAGCCCTGCCCAATCTGGCCGTCTGTGAGTGCTATGTAAGGTCATGTAACGCTACGTACAGGATTAGCGCCGCGTGACGGTGAGTACCTGATATACACCGCCGAACAGCGTCTCCTTGTGCCAGTCAAAAGCCTCGGCATCACTGGCATAACTGGAAATTTCATTGCGCCACAGCGCCTCGGCAAAGGGTTCCAGCACGCGGTTGACCCACTTGAGCAACCAGCCGACAGGCTGCCAGGGCGCGGGCTTGTGATAGTCGACAAACACGGCCTTGCCGCCAGCAGGCAGCTGGGAAAGCATGTTGTCGACAATGCGGTGCTTGAGATCGTCCGGCACTTCATGCAGTAAAAAGAAGCTGCAGATCAGGTCTGCCGGCTGCTCCAGACGGTAGTTTGCCGCATCGGCGCGCTCCACGCGTGCCTGCGGGTAGCAGGCGAGCTTGTGCACACCGTGCTCAACCTGCACCGGGGTGATATCGGTCAGAATGAATTCGCCATGCTTGCGCACCTTGGCCGCCGCTTTTTGCACCAGATCCCCATAGACATGCGCCACCTGCCACACCCGCATGCCGGGGCGGATTTGCTGCAAGTAGCGCTGCATCAGGCGCTGGTCATTGAGAAACAGCAGTGTGCTGACGACCAGGTTACGGTCCAGCAGCGCTGCGCGGCGCGGATTGACATAGGCCCAGTCGTAGACTTCGGTCATGTAGTCCGGCACCCCTTCGTAGTAGGGGTTGCACGGAAGCGGTGGGTGGTTGCGGCTCATGATGGCACCTCGGATTAGCTATTTGGCAAGAAATTTTAGCAAACGCTAATATTCTTTCATTTGAGCTAGACCAAGCTTTGCCTTCATCCGCCAAGTACTGAAATGCAAAACGGCCCTGTCGGGCCGTTCAAGCAAGTGACTGATTCCGCAGCGTTCCCATCTGCTCATCAACCCCTTTCACTTTCCATCCGGCAAGCAAGAGGGGTCTGTCAGTAATCGGCTCGGGATACGGTTAATCTGCCAGCGTGAGCACCACGGGCGTATGGTCGGACGGGCGTTCCCATTTGCGCGGCGTCTTGTCGATGACGCACTCCACCGCCCGCGCCTGCAGCGCCGGCGTAATCAGGATGTGGTCGATACGCACGCCCTTGTTGCGGCGGAACATCATGGCGCGGTAATCCCACCAGCTGTACTGCTTGTCCTCCTGGTTGAACAGGCGGAAGCTGTCGGCCAGTCCAAGATCGACCAACGCACGAAATGCCGCGCGCTCCGGTGTGCTGCACAGTACTTGCTCGTGCCAGCTTTCCGGGTCGTACACATCACGGTCTTCCGGGGCGATATTGTAGTCGCCCAGCAGCGCCAGTTGCGGATGACGCGTCAGCTCATCGGCAATGTAGTCATGCAGTTTGCCCAGCCATTCCAGCTTGTACGGATACTTCGGTGAATCAACGGCCTCGCCATTGACGAAGTAGCCACAAATCACGCGCACACCGTTTACCGTGGCAGCAATCACCCGGCGTTGCGGGTCGTCGTAGCCCGGAATGCCTTGCACCACGTCGTCCAGCTGCAAGGGCGCGCGTACCAGAATGGCCACGCCGTTATAGGTTTTCTGGCCGAACCAGGCGGCACGGTAACCGGCGGCCTCGATTTCGGCCAGCGGGAATACGTCCTGATCCATTTTCAATTCTTGCAGGCACAGTACGTCGACCGGGCTTTGCGCAAGCCATTCCAGCACCTGAGGCAGACGGACCTTGAGTGAGTTGACGTTCCACGTGGCTAATTGCATATCTTCAGTTCTCGTTTACTTAGGGCAGCCGCTCGTAGCGGCGGCTGCATCTGAATCAGAAATCACGACGACTGCCGGCAAGGCGCAAACATGTCCAGTTGCTTGTTGTAAACACTGGTGTGCACGCCCAGCACACCCAGCAGCGAGTGGAACAGGTTGTCGTGGGAATACGGCTCGGCCTTGCGACCTTCCAGACAGCGCTGGTTCAGCCCGACTTCCTGCTGGAAGCTGTCGGAAAACCACATCATCGCACCAATATGCTTTTGCGCCTCCGGCGCCAGCAGATACGGCGTACCGTGCAGATACATGCCGTTTTCGCCCAGCGATTCGCCATGGTCGGACATGTACAGCATGCCAGTGTTATAACGCTGCTGGTTGGCCCGCAGGAAATCAATCAGGCCGGACAGCACCGTGTCGGTATACAGGATGGTGTTGTCAAAGCCGTTGACGATCTGCTCGCGCGGGCAGCGTGACAGCTCGCTGGTCTGGCATACCGGTTTGAACTGCTCCATGGCCGGTGGGTAACGCTTGTAATAGGCCGGGCCATGGCTGCCCATCTGGTGCAGCACCAGCACGATGTCGCGGTCGGACTGGTCAATCTTCTGTTGCAGGTTCTGCAGCAGGATTTCATCCCAGCACTCGCCAGTGCTGCACAGCTTGTCGTCCTTGCTGGTGGTGACATCTTCCAGCGTCACCCGGTTGCACACATCCTTGCAGCCGGATTGGTTATCCCGCCAGATCACGTTATAACCGGCGCGCTTGAGCACATCCAGCACGTTTTCCTGACGTGCTGCCTTGTCCCCGCTGTAATTGTCACGCCCGATACCAGAGAACATGCAAGGCACCGAGACAGCGGTTTCGGTACCGCAGGAATGGACATTGGGCAGGTTGATCAAACCCGGCTGCGCCGACAGTTTCGGATTGGTGTTGCGCGGATAACCGTTGAGCGAAAAATGGTCGGCACGGGCGGTTTCCCCCACCACCAGCACAAACACCGTCTTGCGCTTGTGCTGCTGCCAGCTGGCATCGCGCTTGGCATCTTCGCCCAGCGGGCTGATCACCACCGGGCCACTATTGTAATGGTCCTGCACATAGCCATTGGTGGCCTGGATATAGTTGAAAGGTGTCAGGTAATGACGCAACTGGCGGTTGTTGCGGAACAGCGAGGCGAAATCCTGATAAGCAGCAAAGGCGATACCCAGCAGCACTGCGGCAGAAATCAGGATGGTCAGCAGACGTGCACCACTCTCGCGCAGCGGCGAACGCCATTGTATCTGGCGCCGGCACAGCCACCAGGCGGGCAGTATGCCCAGCACGATGACAAACAGCGCCATCTTGCCAGTCAGCAGGTCGCGCACTTCCTTGTTATCAGTCTGGACTGCGTTTTGCACCATGTGTACATCAATCATCACCCCATACTGGTTCATGAAGTAGGTGATGAAAGAGGTAATCAGCAGCAACAGCGCCATCACCGGCTTGCCGATATACGGCCAGTTGAACAGCGACAGCACCAGGTTGTAAAACGCCGTCACCAGCAGGAAGGATTCCAGCAGCAGCTTGATGCCGTGGCCATCCAGCGGCCCGACAATACGCAACATTTCCTGCCAGAATGGCAGGTTGTAAAACAGCACCAGCCCCAGCGACACCAACAAGGTGAGACGCTCTGGCCGGATGGAACGGTTGAAGATCATCATGTCCCCATCAACTTCATGAACCAGGAAAGCTTGCACGCAGAGCATGCTCCACGACACATAAACAGCATGGCCAGCGCAATGTCACTCATGCGGCAACGACAAGCAGGCCACGCAAGCAGTGCGGCCGGACTGCGCCGCCGCATGCGTGTTTGAAAAATCGACGCCATCTTACCCGATTAACTTCGCAACAGTATGGCGATACGCGGTTCACTGCTTGCCAGCGGCTGGCCGGAGGCTTACAGCCCCCTTGTTGCAGCCGGCTTGACCTTGTTTTTCAAATGGTTAATCTGGCAAATAAACAACAGATATTTGATCAAATTTGTCATTGCACGGCAGCGCAGCTAGAATGGTCCTGTGTTCATCACCGGAGAAACAAATTGTCCAGACAATCCAAACCCCTGCATTCCCAGCAACATCCCCTCTGCCCGACCAAAAATCCTCACCGCTCTACCCTGCGCCCTTTCAGCGATGCCTTTACCCTGCGCACTCCGGGCTTTGCCCAGCGCCATCGCCTCGGCCAGACAGAGAAGACGGAAAACGGCCCCGGCAACTGATTTTAGTGAAATGGCGATTCCCGTTTGATGGCAGCACGCCGTGCCAGCCACCATCGGCAAGAATCCCGGAGACGTCATCTCACTGAAAGCATCAAGCAACACCGCCATCAGGCGGTGTTTTCATTTGCGCTTGCGACAGCCAAAAAAATACCCCCAAGGGGGATTGGGGGCAGGAAAAGACACAATATCGATGTCCTTGGGGGCAGGGATAAGCGTCTGGCTCGCTTGCTGCTCTTGGAGATAACCCGTTGAGCAAAGATTAGAGCCAGCGCCAATCAGGGGAGTTCCCTCCCCCGTGCAAATATTTGTCAGCGCGTCAGGCGGCTTCATCCACCATGCCGGAATGGCGCAACAGCGCGTCAATCTGCGGGTCGCGGCCACGGAAGGCACGGAAGGATTCCAGCGCAGAACGGCTGCCGCCCACTGCCAGAATCTCATCCCAGAAGCGCTTCCCAGTGGCGGCATTGGCACCACCGGCTTCTTCGAAGGCGGCATAGGCATCTGCCGACAGTACTTCCGCCCACTTGTAGCTGTAATAGCCTGCCGAATAACCACCGGCAAAGATATGGCTGAAGCTGTTGGGGAAGCGGTTGTAAGACGGCGGGAAGTTCACCGCCACTTCCTGACGCACGGTATCGAGCAGCGCCAGCCAGTCGCCGGTGCTGGCATCAAAATCGGTGTACAGCAGCATGTCGAACAAGGAAAACTCCAGCTGACGCACCGTCATCATGCCGCTCTGGAAGTTCTTGGCGGCCAGCATCTTGTCGAACAGCGCACGCGGCAGGGTTTCGCCGGTTTCGGCATGGGCGGTCATGCCTTGCAACACCTCCCATTCCCAGCAGAAGTTTTCCATGAACTGGCTGGGCAACTCCACCGCATCCCATTCCACGCCATTGATGCCGGAAACACCCAGCTCCTCTACCTGCGTCAGCATGTGGTGCAGGCCGTGACCAAACTCATGGAACAGGGTGATCACTTCGTCGTGGGTGAACAGCGCCGGCTTGTCACCGACCGGGCGGGTGAAATTGCAGGTGAGGTAAGCCACCGGGGTTTGCATGGTGTCGCCCTTCTTGCGACGGCCACGGGCGTCATCCATCCAGGCTCCGGGGCGCTTGCCTTCGCGCGAGTACAGATCGAAGTAAAAGCTGCCTACCAGCTGGCCATCCTTGATGATGTCGTAGAAGCGCACATCGTCATGCCATACCGGAGCGCTGCTATCTCGCACTTCCACGCCATACAGGGTGTTGACCACCCCGAACAGGCCGGGCAGCACCTTACTTTCCGGGAAGTACTGTTTCACTTCCTGCTCGGAGAAGGCATAGCGTGCCACGCGCAGTTTTTCGGCAGCGTAAGCAATGTCCCAGGCTTGCAGGTCGGAGAGACCCAGCTCCTTGCTGGCAAAGGCTTCCAGTTCGGCGCGGTCTTTCAGTGCAAAAGGCTTGGCACGGGTCGCCAGGTCGCGCAGGAAGGCAATGACTTGCGCCGGGCTTTCCGCCATCTTGGTGAACAAGGACAGCTCGGCATAATTGGCAAAACCCAGCAGTTGGGCTTCTTCACGGGTGAGCTGCAATTTTTCGCGGATGATTTCGGTATTGTCGTGCTCGGGCAGGCCGAACTCCGACGCGCGCTTCACATAGGCGTCGTACAGCTTCTGGCGCAGCGCACGGTTATGCGCGTACTGCATTACCGGGAAGTAAAACGGGAACTGCAGGGTGATCTTGTAACCGGTTTTTTCATCGGCCTGAGCAGCAGCGGCAAACAGGGCCAGCGCGTCTTCCGGCACACCGTCCAGCTCGCTGGCGTCTTCCAGATACAGGCTGAAGGCGTCGGTGGCGTCCATCACGTTCTGTTCGAAGCGGGCGGACAACTCGGCCAGACGGCTCTGGATGGCGGCATAGCGCTGGCGCTGTGCTTCCGGCAGCTCGGCACCGGACAGGCGGAAATCACGCAAATCGTTCTGGATGATTTTCTGGCGTGCCGCATTGTAGCCGGCATAGTCCGGGCTGGCTTCAATGGCCTTGAACTGGCCGAGCAGAGCCAGGTTCTGTCCCAGTTCGGTCCAGAATTCGGAAATCGGCGCGATATTGGCATTGTAGGCATCACGCAGTTCCGGGGTATTCACCACCGCATTCAGGTGTCCTACTACGCCCCAGGCGCGTGACAGGCGTTCGGTGGCGTCGGTAAGCGGGTCGACAAAGTTTTCCCAGTTCGGGCTATCCACATGGGCGGTCAGCTGCGCCACGGTGTGACGGGCCTCGCTCAGCAATTGCGCGATGGCCGGGCTGATGTGTTCCGGACGGATCTCGGCAAAACGTGGCAGTCCGGTAAAGTCGAGGAGCGGATTCAGGCTCATTGTTCACTTTCTGTGGCAAATGGCAGCCGCTGGCGGGGAACGGTGCCGGTATCGGAATAGACGGTAGCAGGCCAACAGGCTACCGCCATTGCTATATGATAGGGAATCTCGAACCCGTTAGATGAGGACGTTCTGATGAATCGCAATATCCGCCCCTACGATGGCAGCACGCCGCAGATTGCCGACTCCTGCTACATCGACCCTGCAGCCGTGGTGATTGGCGATGTCACGCTGGCGGAGAATGCCTCGGTTTGGCCCTTTGCCGTGATCCGCGGTGATGTCAACGCCATTCATATCGGTGAAGGCAGCAATATCCAGGACTTTGCCATGCTGCATGTCACCCACAAGCGCGATAGCGACCCTGTCGGCGCACCGCTAAACATCGGCAAGCATGTCACCATCGGCCATCACGTCACCCTGCACGGCTGTACCATTGGCGATGAAGTGCTGGTAGGCATTGGCAGTATCATTCTGGACCGCGCCATTATCGAAGACCGGGTACTGATTGGCGCCGGTAGCCTGGTGCCGCCGGGCAAGCGGCTGGAGTCGGGTTATCTGTACCTGGGCAATCCGGTAAAACAGGCCCGCAAGCTGACCGAACAGGAGTTGGCCTACTTCAAGTATTCCGCCGAGCACTACATCCGCGTAGCCAACAAGCACAAACCGAATCTGGAATGAATTCCCGCAGGAGATAAAGCCATGCCGCCACGGTTGCGTAATGCCAAAGAGAGTGACGCAGCAGCCATTGCCGCGCTGATGTTGCCCGAAAGCAGCAGCCAGGGTGGTAGCCTGCATGGCGATTTCCCGCTGGAAAAAATCAGCCACTGGCTGACACAGGCCTTGGCCGATGGCATGCCGATAGTGCTGGCGGAAGACGCCGCCAGCCTGCTGGGAGTAGTGTTTACCAGTAGCAGCCGGCATCTGGACAGCCCGGTGGCGGTGCAAATGGCCAGGCTGCATCATGCCACCGGGCCATTCTATTTCTATGGCCCGGTTTGCCTTGCGGCTCGGGCACGCGGCCAGGGCTTGCTGAGCGCCATGTGGCAGCAGCTACAGCAGCAACTACCCGGCCAGCAGGCCGTGCTGTTCATACATGCCGACAACCAGGCATCGCTCAAAGCCCACACACGGCTGGGCATGGTGGTGGATGCGCAATTCGAACTTGATGGCCAACCCTGCGTATTACTGAGCAGCCGCTGATTACCATGGCCTGCCACCTGGGAGGGCATCTCCCTTCTTCATCTCCGTCTGCTCCGCTTGTCTGATCAAGCATCATGCCGGCGACGGGGGAATAGATTCTTGCCAGCTGGCGGTAACAACTTGAACTTGTCCACCGCCCCCCTTCCAGCCTTGCAAGGGCTCACGGCCATTGCGCGCCACTCCCGACGCAGTCCAATCGCTACCAACCATTCTTTAGACAAGGCTGACCGGTAAAACTGGCTGAGTGGACATTGCTGATGCAAATGTCACGCAGTTTAATCCCCGATCCATAGTCCCAAGCGACGGGTCACCACGGCATGCAGGCATCCGAAAACCAACTACGGCAAGAGGCCAAACCGGGCAAACCCCGCTGGCCGCGCTATGTCATGTTGATTGTTGCCTGCACCATCCTCTCGACGCTGCTCAGCCTCTACACCACCGCGGTCAACAGCACCAAGGACGCTCCGCTGACCGGCTTCTGGCTCAAGGCTGCCGCGCCCGGCTTCATGCTTTCCTGCTTCTGGACACTGTTGCGCTACAGCGGCTGGCTGCTGGCAGGCTGGATTGTTGATCACCGCAATGCCTTGCATCTTGCCGCGTATCACCAGGAAGAACAGCGTCGCCAAGAACGGCTTTATATCCCGCATGTCGCCTTGCTTGGCCCGGCCTGCATGCACGCGGGGGATTGCCAGGTTCTGCTCCGGCAACAAAGGGAAAAACCGGTGCCCTTCTGCAATCTGTTAGCAGTACCGCAGTTCGAATCCGCGGCACCGCCCTATCTGGCAGAGCCGGAATCCACCACCGAAGCAGAAGATGGCCAGCAGGATACAGACGCAGCCATATGGCAGGCTTATGCGGCTGACGACGAGGTAGTTGCCGATGATGAAACCGGCGAAGAAGTCGACATCCTGCTAGCGGACGATGCAACAGCATCCGACATGCCATCCGGTGAAGAAGAACAGGAACAACCCCTTCCCGCTGCCCAATACCTCCCCGCCAGACTGGCTGCCATGATGGCTGATTGGCCGCCAGCGGTGTGGCACGCAACAGTCGCGGTTTCCTGGCATGGCAGCGAAGACGCGTGGTTACGCTTTCGTCAGCATGCCAGCGAACTGGGCATCTTGCTGACGTCCCAGCCTCAGCGCTTGCACAGCCCGGAGGACATCGATCTGGTGATTGATGCACTCCATGCCCGGCAACACAGCGGCTATCACCTGCTGGCAGGCATCGTCACGCCTGCGGCCAGCTTCGGGGCAAGCCATGGCCCACCCGCTGCCGAAGCCGCCTTTGCCATGCTGGCAAGCAATATGCCGGAGGGCGGCAGCCTGTCCCGGCCGGTGCTGTTCCGCGCGGCCGACCATCTGGCCTTGGCACAGCGCAATGCTGCACTGGCCAGTCCACCCACCTCCTTTTTCAGCCTGAACCGTGACAGCCCGGAAGAACTGTCCGCAGCAGGCTGGCAAATCGACGCCGTGGAACATGAGCCTTACTGGGGGAATCCCGGCGCATTGGGCTGCTGGATCATGGCAGCAATGGCCATGGAAGCCGCCACCCTGCGGCAACACGCCATTGGCTGGCATGGCCAGCAAAACAATCAACACTGGGCTGGTATTGCGCTGCCGCCCATCACCGCAACAGCAGGAGCCACCCCATGAGATATGTCATCCGTCAGGGCTGCCGCATCACCGGGTGCGGTGAAGTGCTGGAAGGCATGAGCGACGGGCCCCACTTGCGGGGTGTGCCGGTTTCCTTCATCGGGGCCAAGGTGCGTTGTGACGTCTGCAACAGCATCGGCGTCATCGCCATGGCCGGGCCGCGCGGTTCGCTGGGACAAAACAATATCAAGGATAAAACCCTGGCGCTCAACAATGATCTGGTGCTGTGCCGCTGCCCTGTTCATCCACGCCTCATTCACGACTGCCAGGAATGGCAGGTCACCATCTGACCCACCCCAGGCCCCAGACCATGCGTAACCCCTACCAGCTCACCTTCCCCTCCCGTTTCCAGATCGCACCGTCCGTGCATTCCTTTCAGCTTGAAGAAGCACTGGATAGCCCTTACCACCTCAGCGTGGCAGTGACATTGCCAGAGCGCGACCTGCTCCTCGCCCCGCTGATCGGCCAGCCGGTCACCTTCACCATCACCCCGCAATCCACCGCACCGCCGCTGCTCATTCCCGGCATCCCGCCACTGCCGGACGCGCAGGCAGGACAGCGCAGCTGGCACGGGGTGGTGCGTCAGGCGCAACGCGGCCGCAGCAGCCGGGAAGAAACGCTGTACACCTTCGACATCGGCCCGCGCCTGGCCTTGCTGCAGGATAGTCGCACCACCCGCCTGTTCCAGAACATGACGGTAGCGCAGGTGATGCAAGCCTTGCTGCGCCAGCATGGGCTGGATGGCAGCGATTTCCGTTTCACCCTGACCGGCACACAAGCCGTGTACGAGCACCTCACCCAGTTCCGCGAAACCGATCTGGCCTTTCTCTCCCGCCTGGCCGCCCATGCCGGCATCTTCTTCCAGTTCAGCCAGTCCAGCGACGGCAAGGATGTCATCCTGTTTGGCAACGACCTGGAGCACTACAACCGCAGCAATCTGCACCCGGTCGCCCTGCGCGAGCAGGCCGGGCTGGAAAGTGTCGGCACCGAGGCGGTCACCGCCTTCAACATCCGGCACCGTTCTATGCTGCAGGCTACGCGGCGGCGCAACTTCAACGACATGGCCGCCAGTCCACTGCCCGATGGCCGTGCCGGGTTTGCCGGGGAGGTGCCCGCCGCGCATGGCGAGGACTACGACTGGGGCGATGACAATCGCGATGACGAGGAATCCACCCGGCTGGCGCAGATCCGTCACCAACTGTCGGTCAGCCGGCAATGCATGGCCAGTGGCGACAGCAATGTCAGCTGGCTGCAGCCCGGTGCCGTGCTGAAACTGACGCAGGCTTTTGCCGACGCCCCGCACGGCTGGCTGATCAGCCGAGTCAGCCACCACGGCAGCTGCGACAGCGCCTACCAGAACAGCTTCCACGCCATTCCGGCGGATCGCGTCTGGCGGCCCGCCCTGCTTCCCAAGCCGCGCATTCACGGCACCTTGCCCGCCATGGTGGTGAGCCCGGGCAATAACAGCTACCACTATCCTTTCATCGACGAGCATGGCCGCTACCGCGTGCGCTTCCTGTTCGACCTCGATAGCTGGAGCCCCGGCGGGGACTCGCGCGCGGTACGGCTGGCCAAACCGTTTGCCGGACGGCAATTCGGCTTCCACATGCCCATCCACGCCGGCACCATCGTCCACCTCGCCTTCAGCGATGGCGACCCGGATGCACCCTATATCGCCGCCATCACCCATGACAACGAGCGGCCAGACCACATCACCAGCCAATGGCACAGCCGCAATGTCATCCGCACCAAGGCTAACAACAAGCTGCGCATGGAGGATTTGCAGGGCAAGGAACACATCAAGCTGGCCAGCGAATACGGCAAAAGCCAGCTGAATATCGGCCACCTGGTGGATGCCGCCCGCGCGCCACGCGGCGAAGGGTTTGAACTGCGCACCGACCACTGGGGTGCCATCCGCGCCGGCAAAGGCTTGCTCATCAGTGCCGAAGCCAGCCCCGTCGCTGCCACGCCACAACTGGACATGACCGACGCGCTGCACCAGCTGGAACAGGCCAACCGGCTGGCCAAAGCCCTGGCCGATGCCGCAAGCACCGCCACCGCCCTGCCGCCGGACGTCCAGGCCCAGGTCGACCTGCTGCAACAGTCGCTTAAACAGCTGGCACAGGCCGGCATTCTGATCAGCGCCCCGGCCGGCATCGGCCTCACCACCCCGCACACCATCCAGCAATCGGCAGGCAGCACCTACGCCGTCACCGCCGGGCAGCACATCAGCCAGG
>NZ_JAELUD010000331.1:0-253 GCF_016429185.1 Aquitalea sp. ASV11 | reverse complement strand
CCCCCCCCCCCCCCCCCCCCCCCCCCCCCCCCCCCCCCCCCCCCCCCCCCCCCCTTTTCAAGCAGAAGACGGCATACGCGATTATTGCGTTCGTCTCGTGGGCTCGGAGATGTGTATAAGAGACAGGTGCCTGGTTGATGCGGGCATCGTCTTCGGGCAGGGGCACCATCACCCCCAGCTCCTTCTGGATGGCTTCGCCCTTGCGCAAGATGACTTTCAGCACAAAGCCGTCAATCGGATTGTCTTGCCCATA
>NZ_JAELUD010000330.1:0-253 GCF_016429185.1 Aquitalea sp. ASV11 | reverse complement strand
CCCCCCCCCCCCCCCCCCCCCCCCCCCCCCCCCCCCCCCCCCCCCCCCCCCCCCCCCCCCCCCCCCCCCCCCCCCCCCCCCCCCCCCCCCCCCCCCCCCCCCCCCCCCCCCCCCCCCCCCCCCCCGCCCCCCCCCCCCCCCCCCCCCCCCCCCCCCCCCCCCCCCCCCCCCCCCCCCCCCCCCCCCCCCCCCCCCCCCCCCCCCCCCCCCCCCCCCCCCCCCCCCCCCCCCCCCCCCCCCCCCCCCCCCCCCC
>NZ_JAELUD010000329.1:0-253 GCF_016429185.1 Aquitalea sp. ASV11 | reverse complement strand
TGCATAAGCGGTGGCATAGCTGGCAATCGCCTGGTCGAATTTGTCCGACTGGCCGATGTAGCCGGCCAGTTCGGCCGCGCGGCCACTGGATTTGGCATGTGCCCTGGCCAGGGCCCAGGCGCAGGCCCTGTCTCTTATACACATCTCCGAGCCCACGAGACGAACGCAATAATCGCGTATGCCGTCTTCTGCTTGAAAAGGGGGGGGGGGGGGGGGGGGGGGGGGGGGGGGGGGGGGGGGGGGGGGGGGGGGG
>NZ_JAELUD010000036.1:0-42389 GCF_016429185.1 Aquitalea sp. ASV11 | reverse complement strand
TCGGCGAACTCTTGCGCCTTGGCGCGCAATGGCTGGCCGGGCGCGAAGACCGGGCCGAGTGGAACTACGTCTGGCAAGCTTTGCTGGCGCAGCGCGAGGCCCTGCCCGAAGGGCTGACGTTCGGCGAACTCTTGCGCCTTGGCGCGCAATGGCTGGCCGGGCGCGAAGACCGGGCCGAGTGGAACTACGTCTGGCAAGCTTTGCTGGCGCAGCGCGAGGCCCTGCCCGAAGGGCTGACGTTCGGCGATCTCTTGCGCCTTGGCGCGCAATGGCTGGCCGGGCGCGAAGACCGGGCCGAGTGGGCGCATGTCTGGAATGACTTGCTGGCGCAGCGCGATGCCCTGCCCGAAGGGCTGACGCTTGGTGATCTCTTACGCCTTGGCGCACAATGGCTGGCCGGGCGCGAAGACCGGGCCGAATGGGCGCATGTCTGGCAAGACTTGCTGGCGCAGCGCGATGCCCTGCCGGAGGGGCTGACGCTCAGCGAACTCTTGCGCCTTGGCGCGCAATGGCTGGCCGGGCGCGAAGATACGGAGGAGTGGGGGTTTATCTGTGAAGCACTGCTGGATCAGCAATTTCAGGCGGATGCCTTTATTGAACGGGCCGCCGCATGGTTGAAGCACACCGGCGCCAAGCCCGAGTGGCCGTTGCTGGCCGCCAAGTTCATTGTTGCTGCGCCTCTGCATGCTGCTTCGGCTGAGTTTGCACGGGATCTGGTGGCGCGTATCAAGGCCTGTGCAAACAATTCGCACTGGTTCAAAACGGCCAATCTGGTAGGCGCTTTGCCAACCAAAATCGAGTTTCAATCGGAAGTGCGGGACTGGTTGCAGACCTTGCATGCGCGCAAGGAATTGCCGGCTTGGGCTGAGGCGCGGCGTTGTCGGGATGAAGGGTTGCCGGTCGAGGGGCGAGTAATCGCAGTCCACGATAAGGGAACCACCGTCGAACTGGACATTGGCCTGGTAGCGGTTTGGCCTTCTGATCGCGATGGTATTCAGCGAACTAAGGGACTTGAACGTTCTTTTTTTGTACGGCAACTAGTACCAGACAAGGATCGCGTCATCGTCTGCACTGAAAAACCAGTCACGCTTCAAGTAAATCAGATTTACCAAGGGTGTGTCGTTAAGCAACAGAAGTTTGGTCTGCTTGTCAACGTCGCAGGGCAGACCGGATTACTCCATCAGAGTCATTGTCATGACTGGGCAAGCCTTGCCAGAGCGTTCCCGGTTGGTAGTCAGATTAATGTCGAGATTCTTGCCTTTAACGATAAGGGGCCAGTATTGCGCTATGCCGGCTCAAAACTGAATGCTGAACCTGGCCTGGCAGTTGGGGATATTTACGATGCTTGCGTAACAGGCCTTCAAAATTACGGCGTCTTTCTGCGAGTCGGCGCTTATAGTGGATTGCTTCATATCAGCCAGCTACCGCCCAATACTGATATTCCGAAACAGTATTCGCTTGGTCAACAGCTTGCAGTTCAGGTGATTCATATTCAGGGGGATGGAAAAATTTCATTTGCACTGCCAGCTTCTGCAGCGTAGTGCGCGCAGCCAATGACGGTAGCGAATTGCGCTTTATGTGGATTTGGAATGATGACCCCTTTGCAACACGAAGCGGTCATTGATAACCAGTTGAGTCTACGGCCGCTTTGGCCGAGTTTCTGCCTGTCATTGTAATAAGTGACTAGAGGTTAGTCTCACATGTGACGGTGTTCGTACTTTTCTGATGGTCACTACCGTCTAAAAATTATGTTCTGGGCGCGGGCTGGGGCGTGACTTTACATCTGGGGATGATATTGGCTGATAGCGAAAATGCGCAGTACTGCGACCCACGCCTGATTGCTTTGTACGATGTGTTGAACGCAGGCGATGCAGACTATTTGTTTTATGAGCGCCTGATTGGCCCTCGTCCGGTTTCGGTGGTGGATGTGGGCTGCGGGACGGGGGTGTTTGCCGTGCGGCTGGCCAGGCTGGGCCATCGGGTGTGTGGTATTGATCCGGCAGAGGCCATGCTGTCTGTGGCGCGGTTGCGCGATGGTGGCGACCTGGTGCAGTGGTTGCCGGGTGTTGCTTCTCAGCTGCCGCCTGAAATGAAGTGCGATGTGGCTGTGATGACTGGCCATGCGTTTCAGTGCTTGCTGACGGATGATGTTGTGCAGGATACCTTGCAGGCCATTCGCGCACGGCTGGCACCGGGTGGTAGGTTCATGTTTGAAAGCCGCAATCCGGATTGCGCCCCTTGGCGGCAGTGGTCGCCAGACTGCTCACGGCGCGTCGTGCAGTCCCCAGCGGGGGAGTCGGTGTCGCTGTATCACGCACTGGAGGGAGATCGGTCGGATGGGGAGTTGCTTGCTTTCGCTACGCATTATCACTTTGCGCAATCAGGCACGGAGCTGGTGAGTCGTAGTGTGTTGCGCTTCATGTCACAGGCGCAGATTGCCAGGCATTTGGCACTGGCTGGGTTTGGCCGTGTGGAGTGGTGTGGCGATTGGTCCGGCGCTGCATTGACGCCATCGAGCAGGGAGTTGATTGCGGAGGCTCATTGCCAGTAGCTGCTGCTGGGGCAGGGTGAGGCAACGCTGCTCCTCGATCAGTGTGGGTGCGTCGAGTGAGCATTCCGCCATGGTGCTAGTCCCAAAGCTGTCCCAGATCGCCTGATCTTACTGATTTTGAAGGCTTTCCGAGTCTCTCCGCTCGCACCACCAGATGGATTAACAGTTTTATATTGTTTTCTGTTTTCTCTATATATTTCCATCTGCTTCAAATTCAAGCTGCGACTTTTCCATTGGATGCATTTGCGCATCTTCATCAATTGAAGGGGCTTGATCCATCTGTCATCGCTTCCATCGTGCAGAGGTCTCGCTGGATGGGGCCGTTGGATGTTTTCCCGGCTTGGACTCTTGATGGATGAGATCTTCCCAGGAAGGCATGACTGCGTGTGTATCAGCAAGCCGTGCTAAGATCGCTGGTTTGTTCCCCTTTCCTCAAACCTGACTGAATTAGGTAAACCATAAGGGCTCTGACTTGATTATGAATCATTCCATTATTGGGCGTGCCCTGCTGTTGGGTGCGTTGTTGCTGTCTGGTGTTGCGCATGCTGAAACGGAAGATATTCCTTTGCCGGGTGATGTGCAAAATGCACCAGTCAAGACGATAAAGTCATCGACTCGTCATGAGCGTGCGGGAGGGGTGGAAAAGCGCGCTGGTGCAGAGCGTCGGTTGGCAAAGCACGCCAAACGAAATGGCCATACTCATGCCAAACGCAAAGCCGTGAAGCTGCGCAGGGGTGATGGCGGGGCCGTCAATGTGCATAAGGCCAAAGTTTTGACTAAGCACACTCCAGCCCATTCATCGCATGCCAAGAAATGCAAATCGCATAAACCAAGTAAAAACAATAATATAAATAAGAGCACAAAAAAGAAGAGTAAAAAAATGCACTGAGCCTCTTGCCAATTAGAAGGTAGAACGCTATATTGCAGCCCTTCGCCGGTGTAGCTCAGTTGGTAGAGCACCTGACTTGTAATCAGGGGGTCGCGAGTTCGATTCCTGCCGCCGGCACCAAATACTGCGGGCCTTGTAGAGATACAAGGCCCGTTTTGTTTGCTTCGCAATCGCCATTTTGCTCCGCAAAGCTACCGGGTTGGTCCAACTTTGTCGCCCTTGCGGTTGCGAACATACTGCTCGGTCATCTTCACCGACGAGTGCCCCAGCTGCTTCTGTGCCTGGCGGATGTCACCAGCCGATTCCGCCTTGTCGGTCCCTGCCTTGGCCCGCAAATCGCGAAACTGAAAAGCCAGAATTTCCTTGTTCAGTTCCGGGTTCAGTTCGGCAGCCAAATCTCGCGCTTTCTCAAATCGCCCGCGCAGTCCGCCACGCGTCAACGGTTGGCCGTTTTCCTTCACGATCAGTTTCAGCGAATGGAATTTGTAACCGGCCTTGCTCCGGGCAATGCGAGCGAGCAGGGCGGCTAACTCCCCCTCGATGGAAATGCGCAGCTTCTTCCCGGTTTTCTCCTGGGTCAGCCAGATAGCTCCCTCCTTGATGTCATGCTCGGAAAGGGCGATGGTGTCACTTGGCCGCTGGCCAATCAGGTAAGCCAAGTCCATGGCATCCTTCAAGGCCTGATCCCCGGCGTTGTATACCGCCAGATAAACATTGTCCTCGATGTAAACATCCCGGCCTCGCTCGGAATTACCATCCACCCCGGCGCAAGGGTTGGCCCGGTCGGTATAGCCCCACTGGCGCGCCATGTTCCACATATGGGAGAGCAGGGCTTTCTCGCGATTGGCACCCACCCGCGCTTCCTTGCTGCGGCGGTCCATATACATGCGCACATGCACCGGGTCGATGTCCTCCAGGGGTGCCGGGGTGGGGCTGCAAAAGAAAGCCAACAGGTTTTTCAGCTGGCGCAGGTTTTCTTCCTGGGTCTTGTGTGCCTTGAGCGGAATCACCTCCCGCGCATAGCGCTCGGCCAAGTCCTTGATGGTGGGGCGAGCGCAGGCCGGTATCTTGCTGGCCTCCAGTTCGGCCCATCGTTGCACGGCCAGCACGTAATCAGAGCCCAGCGGCATTTCCTTGCGTGGTTTGCCGCCCAGGTCGAAGTAGTAGTAAATCTTGCCGCTACGCTGCCGGCGGGCGCGCATGCCCTTTGGCAGGTTCAGGTTAACGGTCGGTTTGCGTCCCATTGTTCAGTTCCATTCAGATGGCAGGCTGCCATTTCTGTTTCGATGCCTCACCCGCGCCATGGCCTTCCACCGCCGCGCGGGTCACGATCGGCGTCCCTGCCGGGTTCACCCGGAAAACCACGCCCATGCTGCGCAGCGCTTCCACCTGCTTGCGCTTGATGGTGTAGCCAGTCAGTTGCGCCACCTCCTCGGTGGTCAGGAATAAGGGCGTCATTACTCACATCCTTGTTTCAGTTGATCCCAGCGCTCATACATCGCGTGGTACCGGTTATCCAACTGCTGGAACTGCTCCAGCTTTTCCTTGTATTTCCATCGGTTGGTCAGGCAGTCACACACCAACACTGCCGCGACCGTTGCCTTGCGTCGGCACTCGCCAATCTCCTCAAACACCATCGCCATCAGCGCCCGGCGGTCCGGGCCAAACTCTTGCTGTTGCATGCTCACCCCCTGCCGCCAGTGCGGCTGATGCTGTTCACGGATGCCGTCCACTGGTCAGCCGCGGCTGCGGCTGCGGCCAGTTGTTCGGCAATGCTCTTGCTGCTGCCGCCTGGTGCTTTCCATGTGCGGCTGGCATTCGGTCGTTCGCGGCGTGGCGGTTTACCCAGCGCAGCGGCTTTGATGTCGGTGATCTGTTCAACGCCCGGCTGGGCGGCAACTTCGGCAAAGCGTTTGGCTACACGCTTCTGGCTGGCTTTCAGCGCCAGCTTTTGCAGGGTGGCGGCGCGGACCTGCTGGGCCTCGATGCAGGCTTCTTTCACCCAGGCATTTACCGATGCCATGAAGCCGGTAAGGTCTGCATCGCGTGCCTGACGGATGCGGCGCAGTACCGCTTCACCATTGGCCATGCGCCAACGCTCCTTGTCCTGGCGCTCTTTCAGCTGTGCTGGCGGCAGGTAGCTGTCATCTATCGGGCGGATGGCGGCGGCGCAGTCGGAAGCGTCCATTTCTTCCATCCACCGCAGGTGGTCTTCCTCGGTGGCCTCCGGCGCGGTATTGGCCGGGATTTGCAATTCCGTAGAGTTATTGACACCAGTCCAAGGGGCGCTGTCGCGCCCTGACACCGTCTCGCCGCGTTTGATGGTCCATTCATGCATACGTGTTACCGCCAATTGGCCGCTGGAAACCTCAACAACACCAAAAGCCCGGCGCTGGCCCGGCTCGCCGTAGCGGTTGGTTGCCGGCGCGCTGTCCTTGGCCATTTGCAAGGGCATGTCGGCGCGGCGCATTTCGTGGCCACCCATCACCTCGACAAAGCGCCGCCAGTTACCGGTATCGGCCGCACTGGCCGCCAGCATCAGCACGTCTTCGGCACCTTGCTGCTGGTAGTCGAAACGGCGCAGCTCGCGCCACACGCCCACCGGCGGGCCACCCACCTGCTGGAACTGGCGAATACCCCACGTTGCTGCCCAGGCATCCACCCGCTGGGCTGTCAGCCGGGCATCGCGCCCCTTGGCATCCTCGGCGGTCTCGTAGTCCTCGCCCACGCTGTGGCCGTCCTGGCGCGCGCCGTCGATGTTCTTGCTGATGTACTTGGCGATGTAACCGGCGGCAGTCCCTTTACTCCAGTCAATCGCCTTGAAATGCACCCGCGCAGAAACCTGCTGCCACACGCCACGGCCCGGCCTGCTCCAGAAACCGGCCTCGGTCTGAATGGCGGCGGCAATATCGGTCAGCGTGCCAGCCTGGCCCGCGTCCTTGCGCTGCCTGGCCACGGCGCGGGCCTCGGCCTTGGTCTGCACATAGTCCAGCCCCAGTTCCTCGCGGCATTCGCGCACGGCATAGCGGGCAACAATGCTGCGGAAACCGGCTACATGGTCCGGGTGCATGAAGAACAGGCCGTGATAGTGAGGGGTGCCGTCGTGGTGTGGCTCTGCCACGCGAAAACCGAAAATCTTGATCCCGGCCCGGTCCAGCGCCGCCATGATTCGGCCCCATACCCCGCCCAGGTACTGGGCTGCATCACGCGGGGTGCTGTGGCCGTCGTAGTTGGGGTTCTTGCTGCCGGACTTGGCGCGGAAGGGGTGGAAATGGCTGGGCGCGGTTACGGTAATGAACTCCCCGGCATAGCCCAGCCCCACGGCGATATGCTCGAACCCGGCAATGCGCACCATCAGTTCGGCGCGGCGGATGGCCGGGTTGGCCATGCCCATGTCTGCTACGTCCGCCAGCGTGAACGACTCGCCCAGCTCGTTGATGGCGGTCAGCGCCTCCAGCAAGGCACGGTTGCGGCGCTTTTGCATCTGGCGGCGTTGCACGCTGTCGTGGCTGCAATACAAGGCACGGTGACGCTGCACCAGCCCCAGCGAGATGGACAGCGCCTCCACTCTGCGGCCATTCACCCGGCGCAGGTTACGCCGCCACCACAGGCTGCAGGCCGCGCGGCGGGCAATGCCGTCATCCGTCCGCCCGTCAGGCAGGGGCAGGCCGTAGCGCTGGAAAAAGGCCTCCAGTCGGCCCCGGTCCGCCCCATCCAGTAGCAGGCGGTCCGCCTCTGCCGCCCGCGCCTTGGCAAAGTCCACCAGATCCACTTCACTGGCGCTCATGGCCAGCGCCTCCGCCGGAAACAGCTCCACCAGTCGCGCCGCCCAGGCATTGGCTGTGTCATGGCGCTGGTCGACAGGCTCCCAGAAGCAACCGCGCTTGGACTTGTCATTGCGCATGGCCAGCCAGGTGCGGCGGATGGCCCGCGCCAGATGACGGGGAAAGTGGCCAAAGTAATGCCGCGCCTGGCTGTCCGGCAGCCATGTGGCATTCGGCAGCAAGGGGTACTTGATGGCCTGCAAATCATCGTGGCGTAACACGCCCTGCATCAGCGCCTGTTGCATCACGCCACCCTCTGCGCCGGTAGGTTCTCAGCCGCTGCCACGGTGGGCGTAGCCGGTACCGCACCCGCCTGCAGGCGATGGCTGGCCCAGCGCGACAGCGCCACCGTCTCCGCCAGCTCGTGATACAGCCGCCCGGCGGCAATCTGCGCCAGCGCCATATTGCTGGCCTTGATGCCATGCAACACCAACTGGGTGTCGATGGTGGCCAGCAGCGGCACCAGGCTGTGCAGAGCCGCGCCCAGCTGCGCTATCGCCTCCAGCTGATGCGGGCGCAATACCTGGGCCTGCAAGGCTGCCGTACTGTGCAGCGCTGGCGATGCCGGTGGCCGGGCTGCTGTCAGACTCTCCGGCTGTGTTGCTTGCCGGGCCGCCACCTGCTGCGCCAGCGCCTGCTTGGCCAGCTGAAACTGTGCATAACCGTCCATGTCACGCTCCCGTCGGCAAAAACAGCTGCAACAGCACCAGCGCCAGCAACAGCAGCGCCACCCAGCCCAGCGCCTGCCATTCCCCACTTGCTGTGGGCGACGGCGGCGCAGGCTGCGGTGCCGGGCTGTAGCAGCGGCTTCCATCGTGTAAATCCACTCGGCGTAAGGACATGGCAAGGCCTCCTCGGTTTTTTGGACGTAGCAGGGCCCCGTGGGCCGCGCAGGCTCACTTTGAAAAGGGGCGGGTTGTTAGCGGTGGTGTGGCTTAGTCGATACCCAACTGCAGCTGCTTATCAGGTTCGCTGCGGCGTTGTGCGCGATGCATGTTGAAAGCGCGCTGGCGCTCTGCCGCCGGGGACATCGGCAGCTTCGCCCTGTGCATGTCTGGCGGCAGCAGGCCATCTGCCAGTCTGGAAGTCCATTCAATCCAGCCGTGCAGCTGCACACCACATACCTTGCACTGGGCATACACCTCGCGGGTGGCGGCGGACTGGGCGCGACTGGTACGGGTAATCAGCGCGGACTCGCCGCAGGCCGGGCAGGTGGGGGCGGTCATTGCACAGCCTCCTTGCAAAACACCTGAAAGGTGAGGTGGTTCATCTGGGTGACTTTGGTGCAAATGCCGTGGCGTACCGCCTCCAGCCGCTGGCGTTCCTTCGGGTCCACCTCGCCATCGCGGGTGGCCTCGCGCCACTCGCGCGCCAGCTTGCCCACCTGGTCTACCAGCTCCATGTAAACGGTGTGGATCTCCTCCACGTCCACGCCATCTACGGCAGGCAAGGGGATGAACACCCCGCCGGACTCCGCCGCTACCGCCTCTGCAAACAGGGTAGTGCTGCTAAAGGCCTGCATCTGCAAGGCCTCGTGCACATCCACCCGCTGGCCCTTGCGCTCGTACACGCGGTTTTCCAGGCCGTCTTTACTCAGGCCCATGGCGGCGGCCATGGCCGCCCAGCCGCCCGGCATGGCGCGGCACATCTGCTGAAAGCAGTGGCGAAGATCATCCATTTCCGATTTACCTGTGTGACACAATGCGAAACGATCAGGCTTTTGCATCAAGCCAGTGCGACAACTGCGCCAGCGCCAGCCCGCGCTGCATCGCGCTACTGCACTTGGCGAAGTACTTGGCCACATGGGGCAGGGCCTGCCGCCGGTGGCGTTGCACGTATTTGAGGGCGTACTGCATGGTGTGGGCGTGGTTCACCGGAAATCCTCCTGAGTGGTGGTGTTGCGTGGGGTGGTCATGGACTACAGTGGATCAAGCCACTGCCGCGCCTTCTGCCGGGCTGACATAGCGGGTGGACGGGTGGCACACCTTCTCCAGCCACACCGGCAGGCCGGCAAGGTAAATCTCGCGCGACAGCGCGCCATGGGTAATGCCGTAATCTCTCGCCAGGCTGTCCAGCTGTGCGCGCTCTGCCGGCAACAGCCGCATGGCAATCTGACGGTGATCGACGCCCGCCGGTGCGCGGCGACGTGCTTCTTTGCTGACGGACATGAATACCTCCGTGTAGGATGTTTCTCTGTGTGTGATACAAGCAAATTCTTTCCTCGAAAGCTAGGAAAGTCAAACGTGAGTACCTATGAAATTAGGCATTGGTGACCGCCTCAGAGAAGAGAGAAATCGCCTTGGTTTGAACCAGACAGAGGCGGCAAAGGCAGCTGGGATAGGGTTTTCGACGTACCAGACCTATGAAGCTGGCGAGCGATGTCCGAATGCTGAGGCGCTGGCCAGTTGGGCAGGCTCAGGCTTTGACATCCTGTACGTAGTGACAGGTACACGAAACAACAGCGCACTCAGTGGCGAGCAAACCGCGCTGCTTGGCCTGTATGGCCAGATCGACGAAAGGCTGCGCCCGGCCGTACAGGCCAGCTTGCAAGCATTGGCACAGACCAAGCTCTGATTCGCACTCTCGCCTGAAACACCAAAAGCCCAGCCATGTAGCTGGGCTTTTTGACTGTGTTACACAACCGAACCGCATGGCACTTTGCTCCAAACCAATACAGGAGCCATGCCATGGAATTACGCTTTCGCTACCGCAAACCGAACGGTGAGGAAGTGGATGCCGTTCTCATCAACTGGCGTGAAGACGGACGCTATTTGCTGGGGTTCAATCCGGAGGCAGGCCAGCCACGTACCTACCGTAAGGACCGGGTGGTGGCCTACCAGGAGGGTTGCGAGCACGCATTGCGGCAGCCGTTTGTGCCACCGCCACCGGTGGTGCAACACGCGCCACGTCGGCCTGAAATCCTGTTTACCGGCTTTGCTGCGGCACAACGCAGGCAGCTGGAATCCTATGCGCTTGCGTCTGGTTTTCAGGTGGTGAAGTCGCCAACCCAACAGCTGGATTATCTGTGCTGCGGCCCCAATGCGGGGCCAACTAAAGTTGAAAAAGCCAGATTGTCAGGAGCATGGATTCTCAGTGAGCATGACTTGTCTGTCCTGATCGAAACTGGAGAGTTGCAAGACAAAGTAGAATAAATGTATTGCCAGTTTTAGGTTAATTTACACATAAGCAGTCAGCTTACCTTGAGCTGTATTTCTTTATAATAATGAAACTGAAAATTAAATTCATAGAAAAATGAAATTAATTTCAATGGGTGCTGTTTGAGGCGGTGAGTATTGTTGCTACAATTCCTCCAATTCCGATAAGAATCGTAACGAGTTGTAATATTATTTGCGCGCCTATTTTTAGTTGGTGTTTTCTGTTCCTGAAATCAAGAAATTTTAGTTTCAGTCGAAATAAGTATAGTGATTTTGTGTCGCTAGAGATCATGCTAGTTGCTAGGCAGTATTTTAAATAAATATTAATGAATTTTTTAATTTTCTTGTTGGTCAAATCTCGAGGATTTTTGTTTATAGCAAGTATTATATCGTCTTCATTTATTTTTTGGAGTTTTGATTTGTATGGAGTAATTAATACCATTATTTTCCCGGTAATGCTTTGTGAGAATATTAAAGTTGCGCCCTCTTCGGTTGCATGCTCGGCACTGTTTAATGGCTCTCCTCTTTCGATATTATGCCAAACCCCAAGGCTGTGTTGGCCAGAGGTGATCTGCGCCGAATTCATGATATTGAATCGGTATAGATAATGTTTGAAGTATTTTTCATCGTTCTTTTTGGATGTTATCAGGTAAAATGAAAGTGATTGTGCTTTGTTCTTGAGTTGTTCAGAGAATATTGCACTTAAACGATCTTCAAATAAAGGCCATGCAGCCCTCCTGCAGTATCCTGCGTTTTTGTGATTTTTAAATGCAGCTTCAATTTTTTCAATATGTATCATCAGGGTATGCGAAAGTTATTGGTTGCAATTTTTAATGTGAGCAAAGATTGCAGAGCATAGCTCTATTATTTCATCAGTAATTTCCCAGTCATGAGTATTCATGATATGTGTAGCAATTGTGCAGAACTTCACTTTATCTTTAACGGTGCCGCTGGGTTCGCCGAAAAAGTATATTTCTTCTCCCTTTTTTCTTAAGCCAAGCGTCTTGTCTATCCAGTAGCCAAGGCCTTTTTTTGTATCTTTGTTATATTCTTCGTACTTGAGATTTTCTATTAAATCGATCTGTACTTCTTCTTTTCCATGTTTTGATTTAAATAATTGCTTGACGGTGCTCAATATAATTGATAATGGCAAGGTGTTTTCAATTTCTTTTCCGTTTGTTATGTAGTGCCTGTCTGGCAGTTGTCTGGCAATTTCTTTCGCCCGTTCTCCTTTGGTGCGGATATCTCCATCTGCAATAAGAAATGCGGATGCGCATGTTTTCAGTGCATTTAGACCGTTATTGTTATTGCTGTCTACATTTTTTTGGTCAAACACCCAATGGCCAAGCGTCCCACCTTGGTATTCTATAAATGTGTAGTGATAGTTTTGTTTGAAGTTGATGTATTTATCATATAGATTTTTATCAGTAGTTTTGAGATAATCTAGATATTTTCTAATATAAGCATTTAGATAGAGACGGTCTGTAATGCCTTCAACCCAGATGGTGCTATTGCTGAGATATACGGAAGAAGGTCTTACACCAAGTTCGCAAAGAAGGGCATTATCCTTTGATGCGTCTTCTATTTTGAAAGTCGCTCCTTATAATTCAACCTCTTTCCGTAATTTGAATATTGAAATTCCGCTGTCTTCTTCTGATAAATCAAGAAGGTGATTTGAATGAGTAGTTATGAAGTACTGATGACTGGTATGATTTGATAAAAAATTTATCAATGTTCTTAGCATTCCTGGGTGAAGATGAGTTTCTGGCTCTTCAATGTAAAACAAACTACTATCCCTATTTAGGAATGCAGATGATGTGATGATGATTATTTGCTGTAGTCCGTCACCTAATTGGTAAATTGGAAATTGATCTTCGTCTCCAATTTTTACGGCTAGTGTGTCCTTGCCGTATTCTGGAATGATAGTGACTTCCTTATGCTCGAAGAAGTGATCGGAAAGGAGTTTTTCATATTGTTTGACAAGTGCTCTTTGTTGCGGAGTTCCAAGTAAGTTTCTTTGGAATAGCTCGTATAGATCCAGCCCTGTTATTATTCTTTTTTCGTCTGTGTTTGCGTCAAAGTAGTCTTTGTACGTTCTGGATTTTAACAAATCACTACCTGCCGCTTCACCTATTGGCCTCAATCCTCTTAGCGTCGGAATGTAGAATGACTTATGCAAGGTGGCTTGATCATTAATAGGGTGCAGAGATGCCATGTGTTTTTGAAATATTTGTTTGCATATCATCCAGTTTTGAGTGGCTTGATTTCCACTTTTTGATGTTGCGCTATTAAGTGATTTAGTGAATTCGTTAAACTGTTCAAATCTTTTATTGTTTACGGAAATTGTGTTTAATTGATCATTTAGTAGACTTGCTAGGTATGATTTGTTTATTCCGTCAATTTCCCCGTTTATTGTTGATAATATTTCTTCGATAAATTCTTTGTGTGGGCTTTTGGTTTTTTCAGATAGCGTTATTAATGCATCCTTGGTTGAACTGAATAGGTATCGAATAAATCTACTCTTTCCGGTGTTATTTTGCCCGATGAATAAGTTAACTTTTTTGCATGGGATGTATGGGTTGTCATTAATATTATATTCAGAATCGTAGTTGCTGGCTGATGTTGTCCAAATTGCTTTGTAAAGTATATTTTTCATTTGAATGATCTTTATTGGTTATTTTTTTGACTATTGGAAAAATAATATCCAATCACACTGCCTAATAGCGTGGTGCAAAAAGTCAGCACTTCGTGAAAGTAAGGGCTGCCAGTGAAGCCGAACAGGAGAATCAGGAACAAGGAGCCGAATACCAGGCTGATGGACAGCAGGGGTTGGGTGCGGTGGGTCATGCGGTAGGTCATGGTGTCGGTTTTGCCGAGTCCACCGCAGGTGCCGCAGGCCAGCCCGTGGTATGGGCCTTTCTTCAGTTCGTTTTTCTTCTCGCATACCATGCAGCTGGCACCATCTGGCCCGCTGTTGCAGGTGCCGGTGCCCTTGCAATGCGCACACGCGTGCAGGGTATGGTGGCTGGGGTCCAGATCGTCCATTGTCATCCTTATGGCTTGTTCAGACATGCATTATTGATGACAATGTTATTGCAGCAATTGCTTAATTACCATACGGTCCGCTGATTTCTTCAATTTTCATTTCCAGCTTAGGAGGGTCAGGATTGACCACCATTGCAGAGGTAACACCGGCCATTGTGGCCTTGTGGTTGGAGAGGCCGCCGGCGCAACGCCGGCGGGTTGATGTTCAGAGTTTTATCAATGCATTGCAGCAGAGCCATCCGCACTTATTGCAGCCGCTCAAGCGTGGGCGAGGGCGGCCGCTTTACGACCCGATGATGTTGCTGCTGGCGGCACATTTTTCCGCATAGTCCCACGCTGTCATTGCCGCGGCGCAGATCTCGCGTGGACCGCAAATCAGCAGGATGTCTGCCGGGCGGGCGTCCGGGCTGGTGAGTTGGTGTAGGGCGGCGTTGAAGGCGGCTTGCAGGGTGGGGCTGCCATTCAGGCTGATGTGGCTGACGATTTTGGCGGCCTCGAACCAGTTGTGGCAGTAGTCCGGGTGGTGAAACCACGGCGCGTCGCGGCTGCTGGCCGGTATCTGCCAAAAGTAGCTGGCGATGGCTTCGTTCAGGGCTTCGTCTGTCAGTGCAAGGTGGGTAGCAAGGGACATGGCGCGGGCTTTCCGGGTAAAGCCTTACTGTAGGACGCGTGGCGGGGTGTGAGGTCGCAGGGTGGTTGTGTGCGGTGGTGGTACAAACAGAAAGCGCCCGGGTGGGGCGCTTTTTTATTGCTTGCATGGTGATGTAGCTGGATTAAAAATATGCATAAGTGTTATATTTTTTTGGAATTTAATGTTATTGGGGTTGTGTATGTTTCGCTCTAGATTTTGGTTGTTGGCAGGGGTATCTGCATTGTCAGCCAGCCTTGCTGGTTGTGCTGTGACAATACCTGTACAAGCAGGTCCAAACGGTCAGCCGGCTAAAACAGTGTTTGGTGATAGCCAGGGTTTGATCTATCAGGAGGCATCCAGGCAGTGCCCGCATGGCTACAACATTATCAACTCTGAACCTGGCAGCTTCATGTTGCGTGCGTCCATGACTATCCAGTGTAAACAGCCTGTGGTCGTCATGCAGGAGCAGCCTGCTTCTGTATCAGCCTGTCCTCCCGGTTATCGTTGCACACCGGTCAAGCCGGTGGCATGTCCTCCTGGCTATACTTGCCAGCCACAGGATTAAGCTGCGTTTCTTGAATGGCTCAAGCGCCCAACTAGGCGCTTTTGTTTTGTAAGGTGGCCTGGTCTATTCAGAAGTCCAGCTGCTCCAGCGTCAGTCCCAGCGTGTTGGCAATGTGCTGCAGACTGTCCGGACTCGGCTTGTCGCTGCTTTCCTGCTGGCTGTAGGCCGATTGGGATATTTCCAGACGCGCAGCCACGCCTGCCTGGCTGATGCCCAGGTGTTCACGCCAGGCTTTTGCCGGGGTAGCCCCCTCGACCACGGCCTGCATGACAGCGTGGGGTAGTGTGCTGTTGTACGGTGACATGGCTGGCCGCTCAGCCGATGAAGGTGGCCGGGCTGACGCCAAAGCGCTGGGACAGGACTTTAACCTGGCGCAGATTGAGTTCGCGTTTGCCGGTGAGGATTTCGGATAGCACGCCCTGGCTGCCGATTTCCGGCAAGTCGCCCTGGCGCAGGCCGTGTTCCTGCATCAGATAACGCAGGGCATCCACGCCGCTGGCTTCCGGCTGCGGGTGGTGCTGGGCTTCGTAGTCGTGTACCAGGTCGCCCACCAGTTCGCTCAGCTCCCACAGCGGGTGCTGGTCGTCACCTTCGGTGCTTTCCCACAGGGCGTCCAGCAGTTCGCACATGCGGTCGTAGTGTGCTGCATCGCGGATGGGGCGGATGTCGGTAGCCTGGCTAAATGCCTGCCATGCAGGCAGCAGGGTGGCTGCATCAATTCGGGCATTCATGATTTCCAGTCTCCTTTGTCGTACTGGGTGTGGGTGAGTACGGCTTTTACATAAACCAGCTGGCGGGGAAACTGCACATACGCCACCAGGCGGTATTTGTTGCCACCGATATTGAACACCATCAGTTCGCCTACCTTGTCCACACTATTGAATGCCTGCTTGAGCGCGGAAAAATGCTCGAAGGCATTCTTTTCAATAATGCGCCGCCAGTCTTGCAAGGGCTGGTCTGCGGTAGGGTGGATGGCAGAAAATTCGCGCAAGGCACGATTGCTGATGAGTTTCATTGACCAAGTATTATCTCAAATTGAGATAATGTCAACGCAGGCTAACTACCAAGTTCGTCCAGCTTCATTTCCAGTTCAATATCCGTGACCAGGCCACCATCCCCCAGCGTGTGGGTCAGCTTGTTGATGACCCACGCCTGGCTGTCGATGACGGGCTTGAAGCCCACCACCTTGGCCGGTAGTTCGGTGAACAGTTCCGGCCTGCCTTCGGCCAGCTTGATGCTGAATTCCGCCGCACCGCGTTGCAGCTTCTGCCATGCGGCCTTGGCCCCTTGCAGGGCGGTGGCCTCGCTGGCATAGACATGGCGCAGCACCTTCACGTTGCTGGCGCTCGGCTCGATGCCCTTTTGCTGGATGGCGGCCAGCTTGGTGCGCTTGCTCTTTTTCCCCAGTTTGGTGACGGTGGCCCGGCGTTCAAAGCGGGTGTTGGCGTCCACGATGACTTCGCCGCGCTTTGCCCGCTGGATGTCCTGCCACTGTGCCTTGACGGCGGTGTAGGCATTGCGGTCTGCCACGTTGAAGCGGTGCTGGTCGCCGCTGGCGCGGGTAATCAGGCAAGTGGGGAAGGGCTTGCCGCTGACGCTTTCTGCATCCCCGGCCTTGCAGACAATCAGCTTGCCATGCTTCACCGTGGCCACCAGATCAAACCGGCGGGCCAGCCGGTTTAGCAGGTTGGCGTCGCTCTCGTTGGTCTGGTCGATGTGTTCCACCTTCTGGCGGGCGATCCAGTCCGGGATGGCGGCGGTCAGATTATTGGCCTTGGCGATGGCGCGCACGATGACGCCCAGCGTGGTGGCATGCCATGACTTTTCCCGCTTGGCTGCCAGCCCGGCGCGCAGGTCGGTGGCGCGGGCGCGCAGGGTGAGCGTGTCCGGTGCGCCGGTATGTTCTACCTCGTCCACGATATAGCTGCCCTTGTCTACTAGCTGCTGGCCATCCCAGCCCAGTGCCAGCTTGATGGTGACGCCACGCGGCGGAATATCCAGCATGCCGTCCGCGTCATCCAGCACGATGTCCAGTTGGTCGGCATCAAAGCCCCGGTTGTCAGTCAGGGTCAGGCTGATCAGCCGGTCTGCCAGCGTGCTGCTGATGTTCTTGCCATCCAGCGTGATGGTGAAGGCGGGCTGCTTGGGCTGGGTGAAGGCTTGCAGGGTATCCTGCATCTGGCCTGCCTGATTCAGCACTGCACTGGTGGATGTCATCATGCTGTCAGTGATGTTGTCCATCATTGCGCCAACTCCAGAATGCTGCGGGTGATGGTGCCCAACAGGTCCACCATGCTGATGTCCACCCGTTTCAGCGTGATGGTGAATTCAATGCGCCGCGCCTTGCCGTCGCTGAAAAATTCAGACCGGCCTACGTCCAGCCCATCCATCACAAAAAAGCCATACATGGTGCCGGTGCCTTCCAGCAGCGGCCATGCCTTGCCCTGGTCGGCCTGCAGGCGCAGCAGGTCCAACGCGGTATCGCCGCCGGTCAGTTCCGGCATCAGTACCCCGGACAGCGTGAAGGCTTCTTCGTCCTTGCCCAGAAACTGGTAGGCCGGGCGCAATCCCACGCGGGAGTTGCTGGCCCAGCGCCAGCCATAACGCTGTTTGAATTCCTGGTAGGGCAGGGTTTCCATGTGAAACACGAACAGGCCAAAGGCCAACATCGGCATGCCAAGCATCAGTCACTATCCCCCCAGCGGCTGCGGCGGTTTGCCGCCTGTTGGTTTTGCTGTTTCGCCAGTTCCCGCGCCACGGCCTGGGCCAGTGCTTTTTCATCCATGCCCGGTGCGGCGTGAATGACAATGCTGATTGGCGCAGGTGCGGCTACGGCTGCAGCGGGTGGCGTGGCGCGCATCGGCCCGCGCTGGTCGAGTTGCATGGCCATGGCTGTCCCGGCCATCCCCAGAGTGATGGCCCCGGCAGTAGTCAGCCGCTTGGCCACGCCCAGCACGGCAGACAACGGACCATCCTGCCCACCGGCAATGCCTTGTTGCAGCCCGGCCATGGTGAAGCTGCCCAACTGGGCAAACACGCGGGATGGTGAATGGATGCCCAGCTTTTCCTTGAACCAGGTGATGGTGGCGTCACCAGCCCCGGTGATGGCGTCCTTGACCTTGCCCAGCCCGGTTTCAATGCCGCGCACCATGCCCTGCATGATCTGGCTGCCCAACTCGACAAAGCGGGCTGGCAGATTGAAGAACCACTGCAGCGCGGCGCTGGTAGATGACTTGACCCACTCCCAGCCCGAGGCAAATGCGGCCTTGATGGCTTCCCACATGGCGGCGAACTTCGGCCCCAGCGTGTCCCAATTGCGCCATATCAGATAGGCCCCTGTCGCAATCGCAGTAATGACCAGGCTAATCGGGTTGAACAGGAACAGGCGACCGACAAAGGCAATGACACGGCCAATCCAGCCCAGCACTGTGCCAAGCTTGCCCAGAATGCCGATGCCACTGGTCAGCTTGATGCCCAGCGAAGCCGCTGCAAGACGCATCATGATGAATGGCCCCATTACCCCGGCAATGGCCAGCGCCAGCCCACCGAAGGCAGTCAGTCCAATGGCGGCAATGCCTACCACCTTCATCAGCACATTGGCCAGACGAGGGTTTTCCGTGGCCCACTTGCCCATGCTCTCAGAAACGTCAGTAATCCACTGCGTAAGCTCTTTCAGTTCCGGCGCAATGGCTTCGCCAAACTTGACCAGGCCATTGGTAAAGGTACCGCTGGCGGCATCCCACAAGTTGGCCAGTGTCCCCAGCTGGGCGTTGACGCGCTCTTGCAGCGAAGCCTGGGCTTCCATCTTCTGCTGCATCTCGCGGTAGCCCTCAATGCCATTTTTCAGAATTACGTTGTTCAGTGCTTGCAGGGTTTCTGCATCGTCGCCCCAGATTTCTGACACAACTTTCTTGAATTGCTGGGCATTCAGTTTTTTCAGCTTTGCCACCTGGGCAAACAATTGCTCGATAGAGCCAAAGTCCCCTTTACCATTGGTAAAGTCCAGCTTGATACCTTCCTTGGCAATCATCTTGTTTGCCTTGGCTACTTTCTTGGCATCAATACTTCGGTCAAATACCTTACGGAAAGCATTACCAGCAGACTCTCCCACCAAGCTGGACTGGTCCGCCATGGCCAGCAGTGGGGCCATGGCCTTGGCTCCGCTCAGTCCCTTCTGCTTGATCATGTCGAGTACTGGCGACAACTTGGCGAATGCCGCCACCATGTTGGACGGGTCCACGCCCACTTGATAGGTGCGCTGGATGGTATCCATCACGCCCATCATGTCCGATTCCAGCGCCCCGGTTGCATCCTGCAGCTTGGCGGCATATTCGGCAGCGGTCTGGTATGGCAGTTTCAGCTGTACGCCCATGTAGGCGGCGGCTTCACCGACACCGCCCAGAATGGCCATGCTGCTCATGCCCTGGCGGGACAGCATGGTCATCATGTCTTGCAGTTCGGCGGTGGTACCTGGCAGCTTGTTGCCCAGCTTCTCAGCCAGTGCATTGATCTTTTCAAAGTCGGCACTTACCTTGCCACCCTTGCCCATCATGGCCACGCGCAGCTGCATGGCGGCGTTCTCTGCCTGGGCGTAGGCACCGACCGGCGCTGCCAGCGCGGCACCTGCCGCACCACCGGCAGCCAGTGAACTTGCCCCGGCCCCGGCCACCTTGTCGCGGGCCTCCATGCTCTTGCTGTACTTGGCTTTTGCTGCCACCAGCTGCTGCTGGCGTCGCCCGACCTTGGCCAGTTCCTCTTCCTGTGTTTTCAGCACGGCATTGGTGGCGGCAATGCGGTTTTTCAGGTCGGTTTCGTGACTGGCCAGATTGCTGGTGCTGATGCCTTCCTTATCCAGCGCGGCGCTGGCCTCCCGCGTGGCCTGCAGCTTTTTGCGGTGGGCCATGGTCAGGGTTTCCACCGCCTTTTCCGCCTTGGCGAACTGGCGGGCCAGCTTCTCGCTGGACTGCCCGTCTTTTTCCATCTGGGCGCGGACTTCTTCCAGCTTCTGCTTGGCACCTTCCAGATTTTTCTTGATGTCCTTGCTTTCGCTGGACAGCTTGCGCCATGCGCTGATGCTGCCCTGAGTCTTGTTCAGGGCAGACAGCTGCTCGCGGGTAGCCTTGACCGTGGCGGCCAGCCCCTTGCTTCCGGCCATGGCGTCTTTCAACGGGCGCGTCATCTTATCGACGGCTGCAAGCACCACTTCCAGTCTTAGCTTGTTGCTCATGTGTCTTCGGTTTCCCAGCGGCGGCGGGCTTGCTCCCGCCAGTCGGCCAGTTCGGCCAGTGGCATGTTTTCGTAGGCAGAGGGCGGCCAGTGGAATACCAGGGCGATGTCCGCAATGGCGTCCTCTACGCTACCCGGCAGCGGGTTTACGCTTCCGGCGATTTCTTCAGCAAAAAAGCGGCCACCTCGCTGGCCATGTCGGTCAGGTCTGCCGGGTCCAGCCTGGCCACATCCGCTTCGGTCAGGCTGGGGCTGCTGATACGCGGCAGTACCTTGTGCAACGCGTTCACGTTCATTTGCAGCAGGTCTGTCAGGTGGAGGCCGCGCAGTTCGCCGGAACCGGGCTTGCGCAGGGTGACTTCCGTGATTTCGGTTTCGCCACGGGTCAGCGGGGTTTGCAGGGGGATGGTGGTGGACATGGTGGTCATTCCTTATGCGTGAGAAACCAGCCCGGTGCGGCGGGCTGGGTAGGGTTGGGTGTTACAGGCCGACGTTGGCGCGGTGGGCTGCGTTACGGTCCACGCCCATGACAATGAAGACGTCGTGGACCACGTCGATTTCCAGCCAGACGGTGCCATCCACCACCAGCTTGAAATAGGTCAGATCGTGTTTGACCTTGAAACTGCCGTTGTCACCAGCCTTGGCATCACCCAAGTCCATTTCGTTGTGACGGCCACGGCAGGTGATTTCGATGGCCTGGGTTTCGCCGGTATCTTCGCGGGAGTAGCTGCCCATCCAGCGAATCAGCGCGGCATCGTGCTGTTCAGCGCCAAAGCTGGCAAAGATTTCCTTGATGGGGCCGTTGTAGGTGCTTTCCATTTCGAGGGCTTCCAGGCCCTTGAGCAGTTTCACCGGGCCAATCATTCCGGCCCCCCGGTATTCATCGGTCTTCATGGCGATCTTGGGCAGCTTCAATTCCAGGCATTCGCCAATGAAGCTGACACCGTCCAGGAAGGTGTTGTATTTGCGCAGAGTGCGCGGCAGTGCTGCCATGGTTCTGTCTCCAGATGGTTAGCTGTTGACCTGGGCCGCGAAGTCCAGCAGGTAACGGCTGGTGATGCGCTGGCGCAGCATCAGGTTTTCCAGCGGCGGGACGGGGGTGTAGTCGTAGTCAATCCATGCCTTGCCAGCGGCCAGCGTCTGCGGGTCGTTGTCGGCAGCGTTGAACCAGCAATTGAAGCCCAGCAGATAGCCCTGGGTGACCATGCTCTTGCCCTTGGCCTTGATGGTTTCCACCACATCACGAATGAGGGTTGGCGACATGGGTTTGTCCATGGCCCAAAACTGGCCTTCGGCCATGGTGTCTTCCAGCACCTGGGCGGTGCGGGTGTAAGACTCGAAAGCAAACTGCGGGTCAGCACTGCAGGTGCGGTTGCCCCAGAAGCGGAAGCCGTCGCGGCGTATCAGGGTGGTGATTTCCTTGGCATTGAGCATGCCCGCATCGGTGGCCGGGTCCTGCAAATCCCAAGTCACGTCGATACTGATGCCATCCACGCCCTGTACCGGCACGTTGGACAGGGTTTTGTGCCAGCCTTGGGCTTCATCCAGATAGGCGCGCAGGCCCAGTGCGCGGGCAGTTGACCAGGTGATGACGTCGGCGTTGGCGGTGGTATCCCATGCCATGAAGTCCGGCCAAATCAGCATCAGTTCGCGCTGGCCGAAGTTCAACCGGTAGGTCAGGCAATCCGCCACCGTCTTGCAGTTCCAGGCATAGGCATAGGAAAAGGCGCGCAGCTTGATGGCGGTGGCGGCCAGTTCGGTGGTGACGGGCAGTGTATCGAGGCCGGGCGCGCCGATAATGCGCGGCTTCACGCCCAGCTTGTTTTCTGCTGTACGCAGTGCTTTCAGGCCGGTCAAGCGGCCTGCGGCATTGGTGGTGCCGATGACCAGGCCGTTTTGCTCGGCCTCGGTTGCGCCTTTCTTGACGCGCACCACCACAATGACCGGCTTGCACTGGTCGGCAATGGCATCCAGACACTTGGCCAGCGTGCCGGTGACACCGGCCTTGCCAATTGCCGCGTCAACATCGGTAATCAGGACGGGGGTGTCCAGCGGAAAGGCTACCGGGTCGGCATCGTCAGCGGTGCATACCATGCCGATGATGGCAGTGGATACGGTGCGAATCGAACGGGCACCTTCCGTGATTTCGAGTACCCGGACGCCGTGATGAAAATCTTGCGCCATGCTTTTCTCCTGTGAGGTTCCGAGCATGTTGCCTTGTGGTGGGGCGTGGGTCTGCGCTGGTCTGTTGTAGGGCGGGCCGGCACAACATAGCATGTGGCCCCTTTGTATTTTGTGGTTATTCCGGCATGTCGCAGCGCCTGATGTCTTTGTTCCAGCAGTATCTGGAGCAAACGGACACCGGGGATATGCTGTCGTTGTTGGATGTGTTGTCGAGCACGGCACAACGGGATATTCCGGTTGAAGACAAGCCGGCCTTGTTGGCCGAGCTGCGGCAGTGGCTGGCTGATAACGTGGCGCGGGAGCAGATACGCCAGGCGGTGCTGGACCGGCTGACCGGGCGGGAAGTTGAAGTGCTGTTGCTGATGGCTGCCGGGCTGAGTTACCGGGACGCCGCCCAGCGCCTGGGCATCAGCCAGCGCACCTTGCGCCAGCACCTGGGCAGCTGCAAGGACAAGCTGGGTTTGCTGCCGCCACCGGGGCAGACGCATGTGGATACCCGCCAGTTGGTGGCGCGGGTGTTCGGGCTGGACTTTGGCACAGGGATCGGCGGATCCGCCGATGCGCGGGCCAGTGTTTTCCCCGCACAATCGGGCCACCATGACAGCCGGATGAATGCCGGGGAAGGGACTGCTGATGATGAGCCATGAACAAGCTGCAGCGCTTAACCCATTGATAGGTGCTGACAGCAGGGAAACGCTGGAAAACCTGTGCATCTGCCTGCACAAGCTGGGCGGCACGCTGGCCGAAAACTACGATGATCCAAGCATCGGATTTTTCACCCGTAGCTGCGCGGCTGCGCTGGAGTATGAATCCAGAAGGCTGACGCAAGGCATACAGCAGATCAGCCCGCGCTGATGACAAAAGCCCCACCGAAGTGGGGCTTTTTTGTATTGCGCCTTTGATTGCTCTATTCATCGGGCCATGTAATGGCGGCTATTTGTTCAGCGGCATTCGGTGCTTGCAGATCGATGGCCATGAGCGCATCTACCAGTGCCTGGCGCTGGCCGATGATCTGGCCGCTTGCTACAGCGTAGGCAGCTACCTTGGCACGTACTCGTGAGGCTAGTGCGGAAAGCGGGACGCCACGTGCGGTGGCGATAGAGGTCAGCAAGGGAGATGGTGCGGTGGGATCGTTAGTCAGTGCTTCTGCCTCGTGGGTTTGCTGTGACCAGCTTTGTACCTCGCCTTCCGGATATGCCGCAGAAAGTTTCCCCAGCCGAATGGCTGCATAAGCATTAACTTCTGACAGTCGTTGCGCTCGTCGCTCAACAGCAGTACGCGGCGCACTATCAACTAAAACCGGCATACCTCCAGTCCAGTCGATAAGCTTTCCAGATGACTGTCCATCCATCAGATAAGCATGCTGCTCATCTGTGATTTCCACAACGTCATCCGGCATATTGCTGCCGTGAATTTCTGCGGTGTAGAAACCACATGTCGATTTCGATGCGAATTTAGTCATTCTTTGGATTCCTTAGTGACCGATGGCGAGCCAGTACACATCAAAATTCGACGTTGCACTTATGGTCGTCCCGTTCCCGGATCGGCGATTAAATGCTACCTGAGTCAAACTATTTGATCCGGTGTGTGTTGCAGAGTCCCATCCAGTAGGAGTACCGATAATTGGAAATGCCAGTGCAATCAAATTGGCAGTTGGGAATGCAATTGGGAGGGTGATGGTAATGGGCCCTACTGTCCCATTCACCGCACGACCCCACTGAAGAATGATCCCGCTCGGAAGTTTTTGATAGCCGGTGGCAGATAGCAGAGAGCCAAAGTTTGCGGAAAACCCGAGTTGGTCTGTTCCGCCAAAAACTTGCCACGACACAGCGGAAAGGCGTCGCAGAAGCAGCGATCCACCTGCAGCCAGTACCGGTGTTTTAGCTGTACCGTCGCCAAGATAGAAAATTGACTCTCCGGCGGAAGCCTGAAGCGTCACTGCCCCTGAGTTGCCATTCAGCATGAAAAAACTTGCACCGTCAGGAACTGTTGCAGCAGAAGGAATAGTCATCGTAATCGGCGAAGTAGAATCGAAGGCGATAATCTTGCCTGCAGCCGTGGCTGAGATGTTCCCGGTTGCTGCATAGGTAATGCTGCCAGCGTAATTACCCAATGCGCGCTGTACAAACTCTGTCGTCGCAATCGACGTGTCATTATCAAACTGTGCTTGTGTTGGAGCAGTAGGATTTCCAGTCAGCGCTGGTGATGCCAATGGCGCCTTCTGTGCCAGCAAGTTGGTCATCGTGGTGGCAAAGTTCGGGTCGTTGCCGAGTGCTGCGGCCAGCTCGTTCAGCGTGTCGAGCGCAGCAGGAGATGATGCCACCAGTGCAGCTATAGCGGCTTGCACGTAAGCGGTATTTGCGATCTGCAGGGTGTTTGTACCCGGTTCTGCAGTTGGTGCGATTGGTGCCCCACTTAGCACGACATTTGTTGGTAGATCGGAGGATTGCAGTGCGCGCGCGGCGGTGACACGACCCTTGCTGTCCACCGTTACCACCGGATAAGTTCCTGCCACCACACCGCTGTCTGCCAGCGCCATGGCAGCGGTGGCATTACCCGACCCATCGAATGACACGACCCAAGCCCCGTCTCCGGTCATCGTGATGTCGCGGGCGGTCTGCAGTTTTTTGGCTGTCATGGTGACCAGCGCACCAGACACGGCATCGTCGATCTGCTTTTTCAGGAAGGCGGTGCGGTTGGTCAGTGCCTGGATGGGGATATTGTCCGGGCAGTCCGGCCCGCCGGTCAGGATGGCGTCGGCGGCAAAGTAGGGGACGCCTGGTTCCCAGTTTGCAGTTTCGTTCAGGTTTCCCATTGGTGATTTCTCCGGTTAATTCTTGCCGCGTGAATAGCTGCCGTTGCGCTTGCCATAGCCATTGCGCACCAGTGCCGCATGGCTGAAATCAATGCTGTGCAGGTGGCGGCTGGTGGGGGCAATGTCGGCCAGTAGTTGGCGGGCGATGGTGGCCTGTTGCACGGTGAGCAGGCTGTAACAGATGACGCGGTATTCCGCCCAGTTGTCGGACCGGGTACCGCGCTTGTAGAAGTCGGCGCGGCGGCGGCTTCCGTCACGCTTGAAGCCAGAGCGGCCTGCCTCAATCGTCACTTCTCCCAGTCCCAGCAGGCGGAATACTTCCCGCACCGCCGCCACCGTTCCCTTGTGCTGATGCACAAACAGGGATGACCGTATCAGCGCCCGCTGCTTGTCTTCGGTGGCTGCCGCGTCAAAGTTTTCTACCGAGCGTTCCCACGCCAGCCATGGCAGTGCCGGTGCCGGGCAGGTGGTGGATGCGCCGATGCCCCGCAGGCCGAACGTGGGCAGATCAATATCCGTAGCGGTGGCCAGTGCACTGTCCAGCGCGGTGGCATTGGGTGGCAGCAGGTCATGGCTCATTGCAGGTCCACCCCGATGCACAGCGGGAATTCACCGTCTGCACAGACAATGTCTGTCACAGGCGCGGGCAGGCTGATGCGTCGCACGCCCGGCAGCTTGATGGCGGCAATGATGTCATCCAGTGACAGCAGTTCACCCAAGCGGCGGCGGGTTTCCAGCATGGTATCCAGTCGGCGGCGCGCTTCGGTGAGGCCACCAGATGCGGCAAACAGATCGGCATCGCGCTCCAGCCGGGCGGTGATGGTGCAGGTGCGCGGCTGCCCGGCCTGTACTTCCACGCTGTCGCACAGCGGGATGCGGGTTTCATCCGACAGGTAGGCCTGCACGGCATCCAGCAGCGGCTGGTCTGGTACGCCATTGCTGCGGGCATCCATCACATACACCCGCACCGTCCCCGGCTGCGGTGATGTCACCTTGACGTCCAGCACATTGGCGCTGGCACTGAGCGCATGGAAGCGGTATGCACCACGCGGCCCGGCAACTGTCATGCCCTCCAGTGCCAGCTGGCAGCGGGTGCGCACGCGGCTGTCGGATTCCCATACCGCCTCGACCGGGGGCGTGGCTGTCGGGTCGGCGGGGGTAATCAGCAGACGACTGACGCCATAGTCAGCCGCCTTGTTGTCCAGGTCTTCTTTTTCGGCGTAGGCCAGCAGGCTGGCTTTTGCCGCCTCGTTGATGCGCTGGCGCAGCAGCAGTTCGCGGTAACTGCACAGCTGCAGCAGCATGGTCAGTGGTTCGGATTCCAGTTGCACGGTGGTGGCAATACTGGCCTGCATGTCGGCAGGAACCAGCGCCAGCAGCTGGGCCTTGGTGCTGGCCAGAATGTCTTCATAGTCCAGCACTTCCACAATGGCCGGTGCTGGCAGGGTGGCAAGGTCGATCATGTCAGCCCCTCAGAGTGATTGATTGGTCATAGTTACCGGTTCCATCCCGCTTGGTACCGGTGATTTCAATGGCCAGCGCGCCTGCCTGTTCGCCGGTTCCCACCTGCATCTGCACCTTGCTGATGTCTACGCGGGGTTCCCAGCGCGCCAGTGCAATGACGCTGGCTGCCATGCACTGCATACGGGTCTTGCCGTTAAGCGGCTTGTCGATCATGTCCGGCAGGTCGCTGCCGTACTCGCGCCGGGCGATGCGGCTGCCCTTGGGGGTAGTCAGGATGTTTTCCATGCTGGCGCTGATGTGTGCGTCATCGGTCAGCGTCTGGCCTGTTTTGCTGGAGAGTCCACGGTAGCGGGTCATTTCGGTTCCGTTGTCATGCCGCCCAGACTGTCCTGGTGGTGGTGGCCATCCTGCAGGATGGAATCTGATGTGAAGGCACCGCCGGTATGGGCGAATGCGCCGACATGCTGGATGTCGCCACGAATCACTGTCTTGCCGGACGCGCCGCCCTGGCCGGACATGCCTGCCATGTAAGTGAGCAGCGACTTGATCAGCGCTTCACCGTTCACCGTCAGATCGCCCATGATGTGGACGTCTCCGGTCAGCTCGGTCAGCGGGCAATCCACGGTCACTTTGTCGGCGGCTTGCAGCAGCGCCGTCTTGATGCCCACGGCGGACAGCGCCCCGGTGGCGTGGTTGTAGGTGATGGTTGCGCCGTCCGGGTAGCGGCGGACGTGTTCATCAAGGTTTTCAGATGGCGGCGGGAACTGGTCGGACGGAATGCCCAGCAGCACAAAGCCGGTGGCCGGGTCGCCACTGCAGCACAGCAGCAGGCACTGTTCGCCCTCGCTGGGCGGGTTCCACTCGCTGGTGGTGCCAGCGCGCACGGAAAACCATGGCCGCCAGTCGGTGGTGAGTTGGCCCGACTGGACGCGCACACGCGGCGGCTTCGCCTGTACCTGGGCGATGGTCCCAAGGCGCAGCAGCGATTCAATCAAGCGGTTGTGTTCGGCGTATTCATCCATGGCTGGCAGTGTGCCGGTGGGAAGTTGGCTTGTGGTGCGGTGGCTGTTGTAAGGCGAAGTCGGACAACATCCGGTCAACGTGAACCGGCAATGTGGTCCACCAGCTTGGCGCGCACCTGGTTGATGTCCTCGACCGTGAAGCCCAGCAGTTCGCGGGCAGGGTAGCTGGCTTCGGCCTTGCTGCGGCCTCCCACCTTGTCGCGCAGGCCGTACTGGTGCACGGCAGCAATGCGCTCGACCTGGGCGACAAACTGGACGGCGGCAGTGTCCGGGCTGACTTCTGTTTTCAGCCACTTGGCTTGGCGCAGCTTGGTGAACATCTGGCGGCGTAAGCGTCCCTTCTGGGCGCGCATCTGGGGCTTGCGTGGTGCAAAGGCGGTACCGTCCGGGTTCAGCTGGTCGCGGATGCGCTGCTGCTGGCTGGCTTGCAGCTGTTTGGCGATCTGGCGGGCTAGCGTGCGGCGAGCCTTGCTGTCCATGCTGTCCAGCAGCCCGGCCAGTTCTGTTTCAAGCTGGGCCAGTGGTTCGCGGCTCATTCCCAATCCGCTTTCGGTTCCGGCAGGTGGGCAAGGCTGACGCTGCCATCATCCTGTTTCTGCACGCTGACGCGCTCGGTCAGCTTGATGGTCAGGCGGAAATCCCAGCTGCTGGTGCTCAGGATTTCGGCCTCGAATTTCAGACCATCGGCCAGCCGGTCGGCGTTCTGCATCAGTGGCGGTTCATTGACCTGCACCCAGTCCAGCACCGGCACCATGATGCTGTCCGGGTGACCAGCAAAGTCCAGCACAACGATGGACAGGGTATAGCCGTAGGAAAACGACAAGCTGCCGGGCCGGGCGGCCAGATTTCCCTGCTCGATGAACATCAGCAGGCGATCCGGGTTGTCGCGCAGTTCCGGCAGGGCGTTTTCCAGCGCGGCGCGCAGGCTGGCGGGCTTGTTCATCGGCGGTGTCTTTCGGCAAGGGTTTGGCAGCTGATGCAGCGGGTGCAGCCCGGTGAGGCTTCACGGCGCTTTTGCGGGATGGCTTTGCCGCAGTCATCGCAGTGGGTCAGGCTGGCACCCAGCGGACGGCTGGCGGCTTCCTGATGGCGCAGGGCGGCGTCCCGTTGCTTCTGCTCCAGTTCCTGGGCGCGGTCGTAAAAATCAGTCATGGCGCTGGCAACTCCTGATGCTGTCGATCTGCGCCGCGCAGCGCTCCAATGCTGCCCGGTGCTGCAGCAGGCTTTCCGCCAGCTGTTTGTTGGTCTTCGGTGCCAGTTCCGGCAGGCGGCAGGCTGATACCGGCGGGCATGGGCTGCTGACCAGCGGGCGCACTGGCTGTGCGGTCGGTGGTGGTGTCGAGCAGGCGGGCAACATCAGCAGGAATAGCAGTGCTGCCCCAAGCGATAGCGGCGGGCGTGGCATGGATGGCGGCTTCCAGTTTTACGGCAGTTGCAGAGGATTGGCGGTCGAGGCGGTCCAGCCGGTCGGCCAGCTGCAGAGTGGCAGCGGCCTGGTTGTCCGCATTGCGCTGCATGGCCACCAGTTGTCTGGCTTGCAGTTGGTTGGCGGTGTTCAGCGATGCATTGGCCTGGGTGAATTCATCCAGCCGGGTGGTTGCTGTCTGCAACTGGCCATGCTGCTGCCAGACCGTGAAGCCAGCAGCCAGCGCGACGGCCAGCAATGTGGCCCTGACGATGCGGCCAAACAAGGTCGGAATCATGCGGCGGCCTTTTCTGCCGGTGCGAAGCGCACATAGGCTGCGGCCAGCTTGGCGTCATAGCTGTTTTCCGCGTAGGCCGGGCCGTTGTAGAGGCGGGCGAAGTCGGCCCACTTACGGGCGCGCAGGGCTTTCAGCAATGCCTGGTCGTTCTGCACGTAGCGGACAAAGGCATCCAGTTGATTGCCTTCACTGGCAAACATGGCCATCTGGAACTCTTCGGCTGCCGGGTAGCCCAGTTCCTGCCAGTGATAGCCCATGATCTGGAACAGTCCCCAGCTACATGCACCGACAGCCACAGCCTGGCTGGTGATGCCGCGCAGGCTGTCAAAGCGCACCCACTCGCTGGCACCACCGGCATAGCCGCCCCTGGCTTTGTTGATGATGGCCGGGAAGCGTTCTGCCAGTGCATCGGCATCCATCCCGGCTTCTTTGGCCAGCCGGTACGCTACATGACGTTCCAGCAGGATTTTCGGGCGGCCATCCGGCAACAGGCCGCAACCGATAGACTCCACCGCGTTGACGGCCTTGATGCTGGCCAGCGGCAGGTCCAGCTTGTCGGCGGCGGCCTGCAGGTCGGCTTCGCGCAGGCAGTGGCCGGTATCCTGGCCACGTAGTGCGGCCATGGTTTTGGGGCCTGCCACGCCATCGACCACCAGGCCGAAGCGGCGCTGTGCTGCCATGACGGCTGCGGCAGTGGCAGCGCCAAACCAGCCATCGACCACTACCTTGAAGCCTGCGGCTGTCAGCAGGCCTTGTAGTTCTTGCACCGGCAGTCCATGTGCGCCGGATTTCAATATCAGATCCATTTTTCTTTCCTCAGCCAGTTGGCCAGCCGACTTTCCCGGCTGCTATTACGGAACACTTCGGCCACGTTGCCGCGCTGGGCCAGCAGCGCCAGCAGCAGAACCAGATTGATAAAGAGCTGCGGCAGCTTGCTGTGCTCGGGCAGGCCCAGCAGTTGCAGCAGGGCAATGCTGGTGGTGCTGAGCAGTAGCAGGTAGGCCAGCAGGCTGGCGAATGGCCGGTAAGCAGCGCCCTGGCGGCGGAAGCAGAGCAGGGTGAAGGCCATCAGCAGGCAGATGCTGATATTGAGGAGTTGCAGCATGGTCAGGAGCCTCCTTTTTTGATGTCACGCACAGCTTTGGCGGGGTCTTCGGCCAGTTGGATCAGCCAGAGCAACAGCTTGATGGCCAGCGCGGAGGCCGCCATGGCACCAACGCTTTCCGCTACTTCGATTTCAGCGGGCAGGGCGGTGTCGATGATGCCGGCCACCATGCGGGCGGCGAGCAGACCTGCGGTGAAGGAGAGGATGAAAAAGGTAAAGCGTTTGAATAGCGGCAGGTCGGTGGCGCTGATGACAAAGACCGAGGCACCGGCGAAGGCACCCAGTACGACGTCCGGGTCCATGCCGGGGAACAGGGTAAGCAGCGCCACGGCCAGCAGGCTGGCAGTGGTGGCAGTGGAGCTAACAGGTTCAGCCATGGTTCAGTCCCATAGATTGATCAGTGTTTTTTTGGTGGTGGCTTCGGCAGTGGTCAGGTCTGGAAGCGTGACGGCGGTGCCCAGGGCCAGCAGCGGACCGTGGTCGGCCAGCCCCGGATTGGTCTGCAGGATGGCTTCCACCACCCCGGCAGTCTTGCCGTAGTAGCGCCATGCAATGGCGTCCACGGTGTCGCGCTGGTGGGCAGTGATGACGCGCATCAGATCAGTTCCACGACGGCACCGCCGGTCACACCGAGAATGGCGCGGATGGCCAGCCGGGCATCCCGCCGCAAGTCATCAGCGGCGCAGTCTTCTTCATCCGCCCGCTTTTCAGCCTTGCCGGTGGTATCAAACCCGCGATAGCGCTCATACAGATCAGCCGCCGCCGTGGCGTAGACAGCACGCACCCAGCGCGCTACCAGAATTGACTGGCTATCCACTTCCTCGGCAGGCACGGCTTGCAGGCTGGAATAGCCGGTGGCCACTTGTCGCACCCGCCAGTCGGCCAGTTCGCTGTTGACGCTGGCAATGGCTTCCACCAGCGCATGGCGCAGGCGCATGCCGGTCACCGTGCCATTCAGGCGCATGGCTTCGCGGGCGGTGGCCGGGTTGATTTCCGGCCAGAAGTGTCCGGCCTTGATGGCCGGGCTGTTTTCTTCTGCCGGGGTGGTCTGGCTGCTGACAAACATGCGTGCTCCTTGTGGGGTGACGGTGGAGGGGGGTTCCGCCGCTGGCTTGCGCCTGGCTTCCACCCCCTGCCGTCAGTCGCGCGGGGTCGCTCGGTCAGGCCGTGCCGCTGTCGGGCGGTGTGGCCATGTTCTTGATGGTGCGGTCCAGTTTCTCGATCTGCTTTTTCACGCCCGCGCCGTCATGCAACTGCTGGGCACGCCGCAGGTGTTCCACTGCGGCAACCGGGTCGCTGGCGGAAAGCAACAAGCCAGCTTCCTTATGCAGCTTGGCGCGCACCTGGTCGTGCATGTCTGCCTTGGCGGTCAGCTCGATGACATAGCTGATGGTGGGAAGGTCGAATGGCTGGCCAGCATCGCGGGTGCGCTTGGCGGCGTCGGCAATTTCCTCGGCCACCACCGTGGCGGTGGTGCGCCCGAATCGGTCCGGCATGGTTAGGCTATGGGCCAAGGCATACTCGGCAATATCCAGCGCACCGGAATAATCCCCGGCGTCGATACGCCACAGCATGACCGTCACCAGCACATCGTCCTGACCACCTTTACCGGCAGCCAGCACACCATCCACCCATGGCGCGTAATCCGGCAGAATTTCGCGCTTTACCACGGCCTTGTTTTCGACGGACTGAATCTGTTTCAGGCGGCGGCGGTCTTCCGCCATCTTCATCAGCATCAGTTCATAGGCGTTGCAGTTTTCCAGGCCGGAATCCACTGCCGATGCCTTGGCAGCGGATTCGCGCATGAAGTGGGCGCGAGCGTGGTTCATTACGCCACCATCTCGATGTTTTCGATCAGGCAACCCGCTTCATAGGCTTCAACCACGTAAGCGTCATTGCTCGATTCGTAGTTGGCGACGCGGTTCCAGTCCGGTTCTTCGCGCAGGTAGCGGCGGCGCGCACCTTCCTGGTAGTAGATGGAGAGGTTGGACAGGGGAGTAATCAGCATCTTGCCGGCAGGGAAGAATGGCGCACTGACAGCCGGGCGGCCACCGATGCGTTTCTGACTGATGACCATATCGGCGGCTGTTTGCTCGCTCGGTGCCTGGTCCTTGTTCAGCAACGGGAAATACTTGTCTGCCAGCAGGTCACGGCCCACGATGACAACCAGGTCCGGGCTTTCGGCCAGTGCTTCATGGACCATGCCATTGATTGCTTCATAGACCAGCGCGTCCAGCGTCTTGTAGCCGTCAGCAGCGAGAACATTCGGCCCGACTTTAATCTTGCCGCTGCCAGCCTTGGTTTCTTTCAGCACGCGCTCCGGCGCATTGTCGCGGTACAGCTGCAGCCAGCCTTTGTTCACGTCTTGCAGCAGGGGGTAGGCGTTGCGGTCGGTGGTATCGGCAACAGAAGTACCGTTGAAACCGATCATCATGCGGTCTAGTGCTTGCTGCTTGATGATGATGTCGCGCAGTCGGGTCTGGAAGTCCTTGAACTTGGCCCAGGCGTCCAGTTGGGCGTAAGGGATGCCGGTGTCAAAGTTGGTTTGCACGCAGCGGTATTTGCCAGAGGTGAAGTCGGCCATGGAGCGCGGTTGGCGTTGGCCAGCAGAGCGCCCGGCCACGGTGCCGATGATGCCCAGCCCCAGCTTTTCGCCTTCTTGATCCTGCACCGGGACCATGTTGATTTTGGTGAGGAATTCGCTGGACAACTGAATACGGTTTTCCAGTGTCTGCTGGATAGACGGGCTGACGTTGAAAGATTTGGTGGCATCTTCCACGCCGTTCAGGGTGGCAATGGCGGCGGCAAAGGCGTTGTACTTCAGTCGGGTATCGTTGCGCATGATGGCTCCGGTTTGATGGTCTGTTCTTGACCAGGGTGTTGCCCTGGCCTTGGATTAGCAGTCGGTGACGGGTTCGGCGTTACCACCGGTTGCCGCAGGGCGGGCCGGGCTGGCGGGGTCTGCCGACAGCTTGGTGACGATGGCTTCGTGCTGTTCAGTCAGTGCAGCGAGGTCTGCGGCCTGTTGTTCCACGGTCTTCTGCAAGGAATTCAGGGCGGTGATGTTTTCTTGCAGTTCGCGCTGATTGGTGGCCAGTGCCTCGATGGCGGCGGACTGGTCGGCAAACTTGGCGGCGTCGGTTTTGCCCTTGATGGACAGCAGTTCCTTGACGCGGGAGAAGATGGACGGGCCGGTGTCTTCTTCCAGTTCCAGGGTGAATTCAATGGCTTCGGTAAACAGGTTGTCCGGGTGGCTCTTGCGGCTGGCCAGCGGGTTGATGTGTGCCTTGGCGGCAAACTGCAGCATTTCGGTTCCCAGACTGGCCGGGTCGTCGGTGACAGCGAGGCCGACCAGATAGGCTTCGCCGGTATCGGCAAAATTCGGGTTGATTTCGATGGAGGTGTAAACCTTCTGACGTGCCCTGTTCATCGACACCAGTTCGTCAATCGGGTCGATGACGGCAAACAGGCGCATTTTGCCGTCTACTTCTTCTGCGCTCAGTTCCAACACATCGCCATAGCGTTTGAACGGGCTGTCCGGCAGCAAGCCCTTGATGTGCTCCAGATTGACCCGTGCGCCATAGACCTTGGGGTCATAGTTCTTCGCCATCTGCACGATGTCGGTGCGGCTGATCGTGCGACCGTCGCAGGTTGCCCCCTCGGTTGCTACGATGAATTTCTTAGCTTTTGCCATGTTCCGGTTTGTCCTTGTGCTGGTTCGTCGTGACGTGTTGTCGGTGCGATGCGCACAGGATGCGGGGGGCTTTGGCCTGTCTCAATCAATCCGTGTTGTATGGTCTTCTGGCACAACTCCCCGGCAGTGAATGGCACGCGCATGGGCGGCATGCTGCCCGGCATGGACATACTTTTCCCCACATCGCCAGACCTGGACCCGCGCCGGGTTGCCCGCTCCCTGTATCACCAGGGCTGGCGGATTTCGCGCATTGGCGAACAGCTGGACATCAAGCCTGCCACCCTGCACAGCTGGAAAAAGCGGGACAAATGGGATGACTGCACACCACTGGACCGGGTTGATGCAGCTCTTGAGGCGCGCATCATCCAGCTGGTGGCAATGCCCAATAAGGGAAACGGCGAATACAAGGAACTTGATGCGCTTGGCAGGCTGATGGAGCGCACCGAGCGGGTGCGCAAATATCGCAATGGCGGCAATGAAGCGGACTTGAATCCGAACGTGGCCAAGCGCAATGCAGGGCCACGACAGAAGCCGGAACAGAATGCGATCAGCGAAGAACAGCAGATAAAGCTGGTGGCTGCGTTTCAAGAGCGCATGTTTGGCTATCAGCGCCACTGGTACCGTGCCGGTGAAACCGAGCGCATCCGCAATATCCTCAAAAGCCGCCAGATTGGTGCCACCTACTATTTCGCACATGAAGCCTTCATCGACGCGCTGCAGACCGGTCGCAATCAGATTTTTCTGTCAGCCAGCAAGGCGCAAGCGCATCAGTTCCGCAGCTATATCGTGGACTTTGCCAAGCAGGAGGCCGATGTAGAGCTAAAAGGCGAGGTGATCAAGCTGCCTAATGGTGCAGAGTTGAATTTTCTCGGTACCAACAGCCGCACCGCACAGGGGCGGCACGGCAACTTGTACCTGGACGAATATTTCTGGATTCCCAAATACAAGGAACTGCGCAAGCTGGCATCCGGCATGTCCAGCCAGAAGCGCTACCGGCAAACCTACTTTTCCACGCCCTCGGCCATGTCGCATGAAGCCTATCCGGTGTGGACCGGTGAGCATTTCAACAAGGGCAGGCCGAAGAAGGACCACATTCGGCTGGATGTCAGCCACAAGGCACTGGCCCATGGCATGCGCTGTGCGGATGGCCAGTGGCGGCAGATTGTCACGATTGAAGACGCACTGGCCGGTGGCTGTGATCTGTTCGACCTGGAGCAGCTGCGGCTGGAGTACAGTCCGGAAGAATTGCTGCAGCTGTTCTACTGCCAGTTCATTGATGACGGTGCTTCTGTGTTCGGCTTCCAGCAGCTGCAGCGCTGCATGGTGGATGCATGGGAGTGTTGGGACGACTTCAAGCCCTTCGCGCAGCGCCCCTTCGGCAATCGCCCGGTGTGGCTTGGTTATGACCCCAGCTATACCGGCGACAATGCTGCCATCGTGGTGCTGGCCCCTCCAGCGGTACCGGGTGGCAAATTCCGCATTCTGGAGCGCGCCCAGTTCAAGGGCATGGACTTTGCTGATCAGGCTGACTTCATCCGCAAGCAGTGCGAGCGCTATCACGTTGAATTCATCGGCATTGATGCAACCGGTATCGGTTCCGGTGTTTTTCAGTTGGTGAAGCAGTTCCGCCCTGATGCAGTCGGCTTCCAGTACAGCCCGGAAGTGAAAACCCGTTTGGTGCTGAAAGCGCTGGACGTGATCAACAACGGGCGACTGGAATTTGACGCTGGCAGCAATGACATTGCCGCGTCCTTCCTCGCCATCAAGAAAACCGTCACCGCTGGCGGCAGCCGCATGACCTTCACCGCAGGCCGCTCCGAAGAAACCAGCCACGCCGACCTGGCATGGGCAACCATGCACGCCCTGTCCCACGAACCACTGGAAGGCACTACCACTGCCAATTCCGGCTTTTTGGAAATTTACTGATGACTGACACCCTCGATACAAAATCCGCTGCCAGCGATGTGCAGGCGTTTACCTTTGGCGACCCGACCCCAGTCATGGACCGGCGGGAAATCCTGGAGTACCTGGAGTGTGTCAGCAATGGCCGTTGGTATGACCCGCCTATCAGCTGGGAAGGGCTGGCGCGCAGTCGGCATGCCAGTGTCCACCATGGCAGTGCGCTGACCATCAAACGCAATCTGCTGGTGAAGGACTTCATCCCGCATAGGCTGCTGAGTCGCGGCGACTTCTCGCGCCTGGTGCTGGATTTCCTGATCTTCGGCAATGCCTACCTTGAAGCCCGGAAAAACCGGCTTGGTGGTGTGCTGACGCTGCAGCCCGCGCTGGCAAAGTACGTGCGGCGCGGGATTGATCTGTCTAGTTATTGGTGGGTTCCGGGTTATGGCGTGGAGCAGCAGCTTGGCGACGTGTTCCATCTGATGGAGCATGACATTAATCAGGAGGTCTACGGCCTGCCGGAATACCTGGCCGCGCTGCAGTCGGCCTGGCTGAATGAGTCTGCCACGCTGTTCCGGCGCAAGTATTACCAGAACGGCAGTCATGCCGGGTTCATCCTGTATATGTCAGACCCGGCGGCAAAGGAGGAGGATGTTAACGCGCTGCGCAAGGCATTGCGTGACAGCAAGGGGCCGGGCAACTTCCGCAATCTGTTCATGCATGTGCCGAATGGCAAGAAGGACGGCATACAGCTGATTCCGATCAGCGAAGTGGCGGCAAAGGATGAATTCCTTGGCATCAAGAATGTGACGCGGGATGACGTGCTGGCTGCGCACCGGGTACCGCCCCAGCTGCTGAGGGTAATCCCCAGTAATACGGGGGGCTTCGGTGATGTGACGAAAGCAGCAGAGGTCTTCCACGACCATGAAATTCTGCCGCTGCAGGCCAAGCTACTGGAAATCAATGAGTGGGTGGGAGATGATGTAGTGTCATTCAATACGAATGTTTGATTTTGTTGGAATGAATTTTTATCTAATATTGGAGTGCATATGACTGCTGATGCTAATTCATATTCTATTGATGAGAAATTTTATGATTTGGCTAATAGCTATATGAAGTCGGCTAAATTTATTATTGATGGTATGTTTGATGATTTAAGTTGTGATGGTATTGATTCAATTCCTGTTAGGTTTTTGTGCTCTCATTCGGTTGAGTTGTATTTAAAAGCATTTTTAAGATTGAAAGGTGTTTCTGAAAGTGTTCTTGCGGGTAGGAGTATGGGGCACAAACTTGATAAATTGTATGGTGAATGTTTATTGAGAGGTTTGCCATTGGGTTTATCTCAAAAGGCAAGGATTGGGTTGTTTGTTGATTATTTGCGGATTGGTCATAATGATTATGGATTTAGATATTTTGACAAATCTATCATAACTATGGGTCTGCGTGAAATTGAAGAGTGCTTGTCAGTTGTGGCGTCAGTTGTTGGAGAGTGTTTTGAGACGGCTCGTATTGAAATTTCTCAAGCGGCAGAAGAGGCCGGCGTAGAACTATATGATGCTCCAGCTAAGCTTTTCATTGTGGTTAAGTAAATTTGCATGAAGTGTAATTTGATGCGCCGCGAGGCGCATTTTTTACGGCTGTAGTATCAGGCGCGGCATTCTGTCATGGACTGGCCGGACAGCTTCATCTGCTGGCATGGTCACAACGTACACACGCACGTCTTTGTCGCCCCATTCTGCAGTCATGATCTGGTTCTTGGTTTCAATCGCCGCGCCCTGAATCATGATGCCCGATGCCAACAGGAACCAAACCGCCTCACCCTTGGCGTTTTTCTCCATGAATGCGGTGGCGGGTATCTTCACCGAGACAGGATGGTACCGCTTCCACTTCCCATCCCTGATGCTTTCCAGCCTGGCCCATCCACCGGCAGGAATATCGCGCCGGACTTCATGGAATGCATTGCCCCATGGTGCCCAGCAGATGCTGCCGTCCTTCTTCATCATGGGCAGCTGCGGGTTCTCGTCTGACCAGAGTATCCGCCGCCCGCCAAACTCAATACCGGCACACATAGCCAACTCCAAAAATACCCAAAAACACCCCTGTGGACCCCCAGCGCGCGCAATCGAAGCCCCGCCTCGCCCGCCCACTTAACGTGCCGAAAAACATGCACCTGCATGATTGCCCCGTAAACGGTCCGTAGCAAGGCTTTTGCGCCGGAATGTCACCTAGTTGATGTCATGCGGTTTCATGCGAACTGTGCATGGCTTCTTTACGAAAGACTTGATATGGTGATTTTGTTGTTGGGTAGTCAAGCTTGGATGGCAGATAGAGATGTAAAAACGACCCAAAGCTGAAGCTCCTTGTAACAACACCTGCCTCCAGTTCTGCTATTGCAGTCATTTAATTGACTAAAAATGTCAATCGGCGGTTCACGTTGTCAGGAAGAATTTTATTCTATTCTGCATAAGCATATTTTAAAAGTTAGCAGCATTGATTGCTGCATACATGATAGGGAAAAAGATGCAAACGATTGATGAGCTCAATATTCCAAATTTTCAAATGCTAATCCAAGATGGACGTCCTAGATATTCGCACCAGCGATACATTGCCTATTATAGTGTTTTGCAAGGAACTGAATACGGCCAATCTATTCTCCAGACTATGATGGACGATTGCCGTATAAAGGCACTTGAGGGTAATTTACTCGCCGCCGGGAGCATTATGACCGCGGCTCAACCAATGGAGCTTGCCATGTGGTTCATATGGTATGCGAAGAGGCATGGGGAGAAGACTGCACAAGAAGCGCTTGATCAGTGGTTTGCTACTGATACGCACGAAATACAAAATACCCTTTGGGTAGTAGGGTTAGAGCTGGAGCAATCGTTACATTTACCAAATGGGATCAGTATTACGCCTATTAATGATCTGCCGGACTCTGACGAAAAGGAAGACTATCTGACGGTCAGCAGAGATCGAATTGGTCCACATCAAAGGAGACTACCTACATGTGCTATCACCAAAACGATATCAATAAGAAAATTTTGGAGTGAGGCCGATGTGGCGGCAGGTGCCTATTTTTCTGAGTATCAAAAGCAATCTCAGCCGCTTTTTGATGTTGCAATGCTGATTAACTGCTTGCATGGCGTTGTCTGCGTGCCTTACTACCATACAAGCTATATGCTTGAACAGTATCCACTAGGCCACTTTGGTGGACGTGGTGCTGCTATCCCATTGAGTGATGTCTCGACCGATATCTGGGGGAGGCTCAATTCAGATTCCTTCCCAGTGCTCACTCAGCTAGTAGCCTCATTTGATAACAGAGAGGAACGAGATAAGGAAAAGCTTCGCTTGATTCTGAGTCGTTTATCACAAGCTAAGAGAAGAAGCCAAGCAACCGATAAGGTTCTTGATTTAGGAATTGCGCTGGAAATGCTGCTGTTAGATGAGTCTAAAAACGATCAGATTTCACTTGTATTTCGCCTCAGGGGGAGCTGGTTGCTTGGTGCGGACACGGTAGATCGAGCGAATAAATATGATCTTCTAAATAACCTTTATGGTGCGCGGAGTGCGGTTGCACACAATGGAACCCTTCCGAGAAGAAGAAATGGTGGTATTCATGACGGGAACTTCCAAGAAGTTTTTCCTCAATACGAAGCGCTGGCTGCTGATATCACTCAAAAAATAATCTTAAATGGCTGGCCTAATTGGAAAGAGCTAGTTCTAGGTGGGGCAATGTCTGTACATGTTGATGGAAACTAGTGTGAATGTGGGTTTCCAACAATGTGGCTTTAAGTGGTTTGTGCGAAATTCGTGCGAATTGTGACGCCGCGTGAGGCCGTTGGAAGCCGCCTCCGTATCTAGTTGACTTGGCTGGAATCATGGTAGGGCTTTGGTCTCGGCTGGTTTTTTGTGGCTTGGCGTGGCTTTCTGATGGCGGAAGAGAATGGGAGTCGAACCCATCTATGGCTGGCAGAGGTAGCCGGATGGCTGCTCCGCAATCGACTTTCACGCCCTAGAGTTGACGCGGTTCGCAGGGGAGGGCGGACTCTCCGGTTGCGAAGCATCGGCAGCACCGCCCCCCCCGTCCTTGCAGAGTCGTCCAGTTGACTTGTAATCAGGGGGTCGCGAGTTCGATTCCTGCCGCCGGCACCAAATACTGCGGGCCTTGTAGAGATACAAGGCCCGTTTTGCGTTTGGTTTTCTATGAATTGCATTTCAAGTGCGAGGTTGCCACTGCGGATGTGCATCATCTGCGGCTGTAGTCCATGCAATACGCCAGGATGAATTTGCCCGCATGTCACGTGATGGCAAGTTCCTGTGAACTGAGTCTTGGTAAGGTATTCGCCGATTTTTCCCTTTTCATCCTGGTGTGCCCAGCATGCTTGCCGGTGGCAGTGATTCGGCTGCATACAAAACAGGGCGCATGCTATACTGCGCGTCTTCGCAATGTAGTGCTGTCCTGTCAAGGTTGTTGCGCTGGCAGTGTATGAACTGCACTTGTAGCTGGGGCTTGAGGCCCCATATAGAGCCGAAGCCCTGGAGGGTTTCACCTGTTTTCCAAGATACGAATTGTTCGTGCAAGAGCCGAACTCGTATTCAGCTGACTAGTTTAAGGATTGAACATGCAAGTACAACTGGAAACGTTGAGCAATCTTGAGCGTCGCATGAACATCGCTCTGCCGATGGCTGCCATTGATGCCCAAGTGACCGAGCGCCTGAAGCGCGTGGCTCGCACTGCCAAGATTCAAGGTTTCCGCCCGGGCAAGGCTCCGCTGAAGATTGTTGAAGCCAACTACGGTGCCCAGGTGCGTGAAGAAGTGTTGGGCGAGCAGGTTCAGCAAGGTTTTTACAGTGCTGTCAGCGAGCAGAAATTGCGTGTTGCTGGCTACCCGCGCTTCGAGCCGGTTGCCGCTGAAGGTGATGCTGAAAACTTCAAGTTTGCCGCTACTTTTGAAGTGTATCCGGAAGTTAAGGTTGGCGAGCTGGCCGACAAGGAAATCAAGAAGCCTTCCACTCCGGTTACCGAAGTTGAAATCGAAAAAACCATCGACATCCTGCGCAAGCAACGTACCCGCTACAACCGCGTTGAGCGTGCCGCTGCTGAAGGTGATCGCGTGATCATCGACTTCAAGGGCAGCATCGATGGCGTGCTGTTCGAAGGTGGTTCTTCTGAAAACTTCCCCTTTGTCATTGGCCAGGGTCAGATGCTGGCTGACTTCGAGGCAGGTGTGACTGGCCTGAAGGAAGGCGAAGTCAAGAATGTGGAAGTGTCCTTCCCGGCTGACTATCATGGCAAGGATGTGGCCGGCAAGACCGCGGTATTTGAAATCACCGTGAAGAACGTTGCTGAAGCAACCCTGCCGGAAGTGAATGAAGAGTTCGCCAAGCTGCTGGGTATCGCAGATGGCGACGTAGAAAAGATGCGCGCTGAAATTCGCAAGAATGTTGAGCGTGAAGTAAAGCGTCGCCTGCAAGCCCGCACCAAGGAGGCCGTGATGCAGGCGCTGCTGGATGCGACTGAAATCACCCTGCCGAAGGCGCTGGTTCAGCTGGAAATCGGTCGTCTGATCGAGCAGGCACAACGCGACATGCAGCAACGCGGCATGAACGTGAAAGACATGCCTTTCCCGCCGGAACTGTTTGCCCAGCAAGCAGAGCGTCGCGTGGCACTGGGTCTGATCCTGGCTGAAGTGGTGGAAGCGAACAAGCTGGAAGCCAAGCCGGAACAAGTGAAGGCCATGATCGAAGAGTTTGCTGACAGCTACGAGCATCCGGAAGAGGTTCTGAGCTGGTATTACGCCAGTGCGGATCGCCTGGAAGGCCCGACCTCCATGGTGCTGGAAGATAATGTCGTGGAATTTGTTCTGTCCAAGGCCAAGGTTGAAGTGGAAGAACTGTCCTTTGATGCCCTGATGGGTAACAACGCCTGATAACGATACAAACGGAGTTGGTCGATGAAATCGATGATTGAACCGCAAGGGCTGGGCCTTGTGCCCATGGTGGTGGAGCAGAGTGGTCGTGGCGAACGTGCCTATGACATCTACTCGCGCCTGCTCAAGGAGCGTATCGTGTTCCTGGTGGGGCCCGTCACCGACGAATCGGCCAACCTGGTTGTGGCGCAGATGTTGTTCCTGGAGTCGGAAAATCCCGACAAGGACATTTACTTCTACATCAATTCACCAGGTGGTTCGATTACCGCTGGCATGTCCATCTATGACACGATGAATTTCATCAAGCCGGACATCTCCACCCTGTGTATTGGCCAGGCTGCCAGCATGGGCGCCTTTTTGCTGTCGGCAGGTACGCAAGGCAAGCGCTTTGCGCTGACTAACAGTCGTGTGATGATTCACCAGCCCTTGCTGTATGGTGGTGGTCTGAGCGGCCAGGTAACTGATATTGAAATCCATGCCCGTGAGCTGGTGAAGGTGAAGGCCAAGATGAATGAGTTGCTGGCCAAGCATTCCGGCCAGACCATGGCTGTCTCTTATACACATCTGACGCTGCCGACGAACAGTAAGATGTGTAGATGTCGGTGGTGGCGGTATCATTAAAAAGGGGGGGGGGGGGGGGGGGGGGGGGGGGGGGGGGGGGGGGGGGGGGGGGGGGGGGGGGGGGGG